>CAMNAH010000209.1 GCA_946530775.1 uncultured Coriobacteriales bacterium | reverse complement strand
GCACGAGGCCGAGGCCCTTCTGGTTGGTGAGGCGGCCGATCATGACCACGAGCGGCGCGTTCTCATCCTGCCAGAGCCCGCACTCCTCCTGGAGCTTGCGCTTGGCCTCCTTCTTGCCCGCCATGTCATCCACCGAGAAGTGATCCTCGATGAAGGTGTCGGTCTCGGGATTCCAGATGCTCTGGTCGATGCCGTTCAGGATGCCCGAGAGGATGCCCGCGCGGCGGCGGAACATGTAGTCGAGGCCCTCGCCGAAGAACGGCATCTGCAGCTCCATGGCATAGGTGGGGCTCACGGTGGTGAGCAGGTCGGAGTAGCAGAGCGCGCCCTTCATGAAGTTGATGGAGCGCTCGTCGCAGCGCAGCTGGTCGGCAGCGGCCGGGATGTGGCCCAGGCCCAGGATGTCGTCGAGCAGCTGGTCGCCGAACTGGCCCTGGAACTTGACGTTATGCACCGTGAAGACGCACTTCACGTTGTTGCAGGCATCGCTCTCGCGGTAGAACTCGCGCAGGAACACGGGCACGAGGGCCGTCTGCCAGTCGTTGCACTCGATGACGTCGCACTGCAGCTCGGGGAAGAACTCGATGGCCTCGCAGATGGCCTTGGAGAAGAACGCGAAGCGCTCGCCATCGTCGAAGTGGCCGTAGATGGTGTCGCGCTTGAAGTAGTGCTCGTTGTCGAGGAAGTAGAAGTCGACGCCGTCATGCACGAGGTGCTCGACGCCGCAGTAGACGCTGCGCCACGCCAGGGGCACGTACATCTCGCCGAGATGCTCCATCTTCTCCTGGTACTCCCATGGAATGGTGGAGTACTTGGGCATGATGACGGCGCACTTGGCACCCTCGGCGATAAGCGCCTGCGGGAGCGATCCGGCAACGTCGCCCAGGCCGCCGGTCTTGGCGAACGGCACGGCCTCGGACGTGGCCATAAGGATCTTGAGCTTTCTTCTCTTGCCTTGCACGATGGCCTCCTCTTGGCTAGTCGCGTGCCTTGTCCTTGGCGAAGATATCATCCGCGGTGCCCTTGATCACGGTACCGGCGGGGATGACGTTGTTGCGGTCGACGATCGCGTAGTCGACGACGGCGCCGCTCTTGATGACGGTGCCCTGCATGATGACGGAGTTGCTCACCTTGGCGCCGGGCTCGACGATGACGTTGCGGCCGAGCACAGAGCCCGTGACCTCGCCATAGATGCGGCTGCCGGAAGAGACGAGCGACTTGGTGACCCTGGAGCCCACCTCGAGCTTCGCGGGCGGGGTATCGTGGGTCTTGGTCTTGATGTAGCGGCCCGAAGGGAACACCGCGTTGGCGATCGAGGGATCGAGCATGTCCATGTTGGCGCGGAAGTAGCTCGTCTTGTTGAAGATGGCAGCGCAGTAGCCCTCGTACGGAACGGTCTTGATGGTGACGGGCACCGAGTTGGAGAAGATCGCCTCGAACAGGTCGAGATGATCGGAGGCCGCATACCAGTCGAGCATGTCGAGCAGCAGCGAGCGCTTGATCACGAAGGTGTCGAGGAACGCGAGCTCGCCCTCCTTGACGCCGTACTTCATACCCTTGACGATGCCGCCCTTCTCGTCGAACGCCACCACGTCGGCGTCGTCCTCGTTGGCGATCTTGGTGAGCACGGTGATGTCGGCACCGCCGCCGATGTGGTAGTCGACGAGCTTGGCGATGTCGGCGTTGAAGATGATGTTGGCCGAGGAGAACACCACGTAGCCATCGGTGCTGCGGGTGAGCATGGCCTTGTTGTCGATAAGGTCGCGCAGCAGGAAGCGGGCGCCCACGCGGGCGGTGCCGAAGGCGGTGCCGGGCAGGTAGAAGAGGCCGCCGTTCTTACGGTCGAGGCTCCACTCCTTGCCGGCGCCGAGGTGGTCGGCCAGCGCGCGGTAGTTCTGGGGCATGATAACGCCCACGGTGCGGATGCCGGCGTTGATCATGTTGGACAGCGGGAAATCGAGCACGCGATAGCGGCCCGCGAACGGCGCGGCTGCGATGGGGCGCTCGGATGTGGTGAAGTCCTTCTCGGTGGACGTGTAGTTGCAGGTGATGACACCGATAACCTTAGCCATCGTCTACTCCCCCTTCCTGACCACGACGTCGTTTCCGACGGTGGCCGTCTCTGCGTCGAGGGAGCCGAGGGTGGCTCCGGCCTCGACCACGGCGTGGTCGCCGAGGATCGCGTTCTTAACGGTTGCGCCGGCCTCGATGCGGGCACCGGGCAGCATGACGACCTGCTCCACGACGGCACCCTCGCCGATGAAGGCATCGTGCGCGAGGATGGAGCGGGTGGCCTTGCCGTACACCTGGGCACCGTTATCGATGAGGCAGTCCTCGACCTCGGCGTTCTCGCCGTAGAATGCGGGCGGACGGGTGGACGAGTTGCTCATGATGGGGAAATCGGAGGTGTAGATGTCGAACGCAGGCTCGGGTCCGAGCAGGTCCATGCTGGTCTCGAGGTAGCTGGAGATGGTGCCGACGTCGCGCCAGAAGCCCTCGAAC
>CAMNAH010000208.1 GCA_946530775.1 uncultured Coriobacteriales bacterium | reverse complement strand
CCGTAGTAGGCGTTGGCACCGTGCTTGCGCAGGTAATGCTTGTCGAGCAGCTCCTGCTGCATGGGTCCGCGGCCGGGCTCCAGCGCCAGCGCGTGGAAGTCCATGAACGCGACCTCCTCCATCACCACGGCGTTGTGCACGGCCTCGGCGGCGTCCTTGCCCCACGCGAAGGGACCGTGGCTGTTCACGAGCACGCCGGGCACGGCCGCGGGATCGATACCCCGCGCGCGGAACGTCTCGACGATGACCTTGCCGGTCTCGAGCTCGTACTCCCCCGCGATCTCCTCGGGCGTCATGAGGCGCGTGCAGGGAATCTCGCCATAGAAGTAGTCGCCCTGCGTGGTGCCCATCGCGGGAATGCCGCGCCCCGCCTGCGCGAAGCTCGTCGCCCAGCGCGAATGCGTGTGCACGATGCCGCCGCATTCGGGAAACGCGCGGTAGAGCTCGAGATGCGTGGGCGTGTCGCTTGACGGCTTCCACTTGCCGTCGACCACGTTGCCCTCGAGGTCGACCACAACCATGTCGTCAGCCGTCATGCCGTCATACGCCACGCCCGAGGGCTTGATCACCACGAGTCCGCGCTCACGGTCGATGCCCGAGACGTTTCCCCAGGTAAAGGTCACAAGGCCGTGCGCGGGAAGCGCGAGATTGGCCTCGAGCACCTGCTTTTTGAGCCGTTTCAGCACCTAGATCACCTCCGTCGCGAGCTTCTCCAGCGGCAGCGCACGCTTGTAGCGCGCGAGGAACGCATCGAAGCCGGCGACCTCGTCGGAATCGGCCATCACGGTGGTCGAGACGGCATCCGCGAAGACCGCGCGATCGAGCCAATCGGCCAGGCCCTCGCCTTCCCCGCGCTGGAGCATATACGCGGCGAGCAGCGCCATGCCGTACGGTCCGCCCTCGCCGGCGGTCTCCATCACCGAGACGGGCGCGCCCACGGCAGCGGAGAGCAGCCGCTGGCCCACACCCGGCGTCTTGAAATAGCCGCCGTGGCCATAGAGTTTGTCGATCGCCACGTCCTCCTCGCCCGTGAGGATGTCCATGCCCACTTTAAGCGTGGCAAGCGCAGATGAGAGGTGCGTGCGCATGAAGTTCGCGAGCGTGAGGCGCGCGTCGGGCGTGCGCGAGAAGAGCGGCCTGCCCTCGTCGAGGTCCGTGACGCCCTCGCCCGAGATGTAGTTGAAGCTCATAAGGCCGCCGCAGTCGGCGTCGCCCTCGAGGGCCTTCTCGAAGAGGCGCGTGAAGAGCGCTCCCCTATCCACGGCAAGGCCCATGAGCTCGCACGACTCGGCGATGAGGCCCACCCACGCGTTGATGTCGGAGGTGCAGTTGTTGCAGTGCACCATGGCCACGGGCGCGCCGTCGGGCGTGGTGACCATGTCGATCTCGCGGTGCACGCCTAAGCCGTGGTCGGCCACCACCATGGCGAAGTCCGAGGTGCCGGCGCTGACGTTGCCCGTGCGCGGACGCACCGAGTTGGTGGCGACCATGCCGGTGCCCGCGTCGCCCTCGCAGGGGCAGAACGGGATGCCGGCCTTGAGCGTGCCCGTCGGATCGAGCAGGCGCGCGCCGTCCTCGGTGAGCATGCCCGCGGCGTCGCCGGCGCACAGCACCTGGGGCAGGATCGCGCGCAGGTCGCAGCCCGTGAGCTCGCGGAACTTCTCCACCATGGCGGCGTCGTAGTCGAGCGCCGCGCTGTCGATGGGGAAGATGCCGCTGGCCTCGCCGATGCCCACGGCGTCGACGCCCGTGAGCGAACGGTGCACGTAGCCGGCGAGCGTGGTGAGGTGCGCGATGCGCGCCACATGCTCCTCGCCGTTAAGCATCGCCTGGTAGAGATGCGCGATGCTCCAGCGCTGCGGGATGTTGAACCCGAAGAGCGCGGTGAGCTTCTCTGCCGCCTCGCCCGTGATGGTGTTGCGCCAGGTGCGGAACTCGGCGAGCTGGTTCCAGTCCTTGTCGAAGGGCAGGTAGCCGTGCATCATGGCCGAGATGCCGATGGCGCCGAGCGTCTCGATGGGGCGCCCCAGATCGCGCACGAGGTCGGCATAGCAGGCGCGCAGGCCCTCCCAGACCGCGTCCATCGAGTAGGTCCAGATGCCGTCCACGAGCTGGTTCTCCCACTCGTAGCTGCCCGATGCCACGGGCAGGCGATTCTCGTCGATGAGCACCGCCTTGATGCGGGTGGAGCCGAACTCGATGCCGAGCGTGCAGCGCGTAAAATCCATGGTTACCTCAGCTTCCAGACGAGGTCCTTCACGAGCAGCTCCTCCTCGAGCTTCTCGGGAGTGGTGTCCTTGGTGATGTGGACGAACTCGATATCCATCATACGCGCCCGCATGACGGGCCGAGACCCGCGTTCCGTCAGAGATCCCCCACCCTCCACTCGTTGCGCCAGCAGATAGGGGGCTTTTCGCCCTCCCACTCGATGGGCAGCCATACATAGCGCGAGACGCGCCAGTACGCTCGCCTAGAACTGGCCGTTGTCGTTGGCGGGAACCTGGTTTGGGTCGAGGTGCTGCACC
>CAMNAH010000207.1 GCA_946530775.1 uncultured Coriobacteriales bacterium | reverse complement strand
AACCAGCGCTCGGCCTTGCGCGAGTCGCTGCTCTTCTTGCTGCCGAAGATCTGGATGTTCATAGCATCGTCTTTTCGATGTGCCCCACGCGGAAGGCTAGATGTTCACGCGGTTGCCGCCGGTCAGCTCCTCGAAAGACCTGGCAACGGCTTCGTAGAGATCGTCATCCTCGATGTCGAAGATATCGAGGTAGCCATCCTCCTCCTCGGAGCAGGCGAAGAGGTAGATGAGGGGCTCGTCCTCGCTGTCCTCGGCATCATCGTAGGGAGTGAGTGCGATGTAGGTGCCGCCCTCGTGCTCGAAGGTCCCAATGACCTCGAACTCCTCGCTATCCCCATCCTCGAAGTCGAGGGTGATGGTCTCGATTTCCTGGTTCTCGAACTCGTTATCCATGGTTGCTCCGATCCTCGGTGTGGACTCTTGCGAATAGCATACCGCATGAGACAATGGGGACGTTTCCTTTTGTCTCAGAGACAGAAGGGACAGGTCTCGACCCATTTCGGCTATCTTTTCAGACCTGTCCCACATTGCCTTATCAGCGAAGAGGGGGTCCCGTGAGGCAGGCGGTCATAGGCATCTTGGCGCACGTCGACGCGGGCAAGACCACGCTCGCCGAGGCGCTGCTCTACCATGCCGGCGTGATTCGCACGCGCGGCCGCGTCGATCACGGCGACACCCACCTCGACACCGACAAGGTCGAGCGCGACCGCGGCATCACGATCTTCTCCAAGCAGGCGGTGCTCGACCACGCTGGCACCCACCTCATGCTGCTCGACGCGCCCGGCCACGTGGACTTCTCCGCCGAGGCGGAGCGCACGCTCGCCGTGCTGGACTATGCGGTGCTCGTGGTGGGCGCCAACGACGGCGTGACCGGCTACACCGCCACGCTGTGGGACCTGCTCGCGCGCCACGGCGTGCCCACGGCGATCTTCGTGAACAAGATGGACCTCGCCGGCGCGGACCGCGCGGGCGTGCTCGCGCAGCTGCAGGCGCGGCTTTCGGATGCGTGCCTTGACTTTGGCGATGGCGCGGCGCCCGCGCTTGCCGAGGCTGCGGCCGCGACCGACGAGGCCGCCCTCGACGAGTTCCTCGAGACCGGCGCGCTTGCCGACGGCACCCTTCGCCACCTGGTGCGCGAGCGCTGCATCTTCCCCGTCTGCTTTGGGTCCGCCCTGCGCGACGAGGGCGTGGACGGCCTGCTCGACCTGCTCGCCTGGCTGCCGGAGGAGCGCGCGTGGCCGCAGGAGTTCGCCGCGCGCGTGTACAAGGTCACGCATGAGGCGGGGGAGCGCATCTCGTGGCTCAAGGTGACGGGCGGCGCGCTGCACCCCAAAGACCTGCTCGAGGGCGTGTCGCGCGGCACCGCGTGGGCAGAGAAGGTCAACCAGGTGCGCATCTACACGGGCGCGCGCTACGAGCTTGCGACTGAGGCGGCCGCGGGAAGCGTGTGCGCCGTGACAGGACTTTCGCACGTGCTCCCCGGCGATGTGCTGGGCGCGGAGCCCCCGCAGCCGCAACCCGTGCTCGCGCCCGTTCTCGCATACCGTGTGGATCCTGGCGCACTTGACGAGCATGCGGTCTTCTCTGCGCTCTCCGAGCTTGCCGAGGAGGACCCCATGCTCTGCGTGGCGTGGGACAGCGACCTAGGCGAGATCCGCCTCATGCTCATGGGCGCGGTGCAGCTCGAGGTGGTGCGCGGGCGGCTTGCCGAGCGTCTGGGAACCGAGCTCGAGTTCGGGCAGGGTTCGATCCTCTATCACGAGACCATCGCGGCTCCTGCCAGGGGATACGGGCACTTCGAGCCCCTGCGCCACTATGCGGAGGCGCATCTCCTGCTGGAGCCGTTGGCGCCTGGCTCGGGCGTTGAGTTCGGAACCGTATGCGCCACCGACGACCTCGATCTCAACTGGCAGCGCCTCATCCTCACCAACGCGATGGAGCGCACGCACCGCGGCGTGCTCACGGGCGCGCCGCTAGCCGACGTGCGCATCACGCTGGTCTCGGGCCGCGCGCATCCCAAGCACACCGAGGGCGGCGACTTCCGCCAGGCAACCTATCGCGCCATCCGCCAGGCGCTCATGCGCGCCCGCGAGCGCGGCGAGGCCGTGCTGCTCGAGCCGTGGTATCGCTTCGCGCTCGAGGTGCCGGGCGACAAGGTTGGGCGCGCGCTGGCCGATCTCACGCGCATGAACGCGCGCTTCTCGGCGCCTGCCGCGCGCGGGGAGCTCATGGCGATCGAGGGTACCGTTCCCGCCTCCGAGCTGGGCGACTATGCGCTCGATGTGGTGGCCTACACGGGCGGGGAGGGGCGTCTCTCGACGGTCTTCTCGGGCTACGAGCCCTGCCATGATGCCGAGAAGGTCATCGAGGCGGCGGCCTACGATCCCGAGGCGGACCTGCCTAACACGCCCGACTCCGTCTTCTGCAGCCATGGCGCGGGCTATACCGTCAAGTGGTTCGAGGCCGAGGAGCACATGCACGTGAAGGACGACCCTGCGCGCCAGCGCCCGTACCGTGCCGCCGACGCCGCGTTCTTCTCGAAGGCCTGAC
>CAMNAH010000206.1 GCA_946530775.1 uncultured Coriobacteriales bacterium | reverse complement strand
CAAGACCATCTGCCCGTTCAACACCCACGAGGGCTCGGGCGAGTCGGGCATGTTCGCCACCGTGGAGGCCGTCTGCAGCGGCTCTACCGTAACCGCCGGCCTTACCGTCCGCGGACAGGACGCGCAGAACGACCGCGAGGGCACGCAGGCTGAAGTCGACGCGTGGCTCTCCGAGCTGGGGCTCTAGCGCCATGACCGAGCAGGACGCGAAGACGCGCAGGCGCTCATCCAAAACCGCCGGCATCGCCGTCGACATCGCGCTCGCCCTCGTGGCGACGCTCCTCATGATGCGCGCGCAGCTGCCGCCCCTGTTCCATCAGATCGCGGGCATCGCGTTCGGTGTGCTCATCGCCATCCACATGTGGCAGCACCGCACCTGGCTCTCCGCACTCGTCCACGGCAAGCTCAAGGGCGCAGCGCAAACCGTCTCCGCCCTCGGCATGGCGGCGATCCTCGTGATCGTCGTCGCGCTCATCGCAAGCGGCCTCCTGATGTCAACCTGGGCAAGCGCGCTCGGCATCGCTGCAGGTACGGGCGGCGCGCGGGCGCTCCATCTGCCCCTCTCGCATCTGCTCTACTGCGTCATCGGCGTGCATGCCGGCCTCTGCATGAAGGGCGTCTCGAGGCTCCCCCGCCCCGCCCTCGCCGTATGGGCGGTCGTAGCGGCGCTGGGCATCTGGTCGTTCATCGCCCTCGACTTTATCGGCTACATCACGGGCGCCACGGCCTTCGCGTTCATCGACCCGAGCAAGCCCGCAGCCGTGAGCTTCGCCCAGTACCTCTCGATATTCGCGCTGTTCGCGCTGGCAGGATCCGCGCTCTCGCATGCGCTTGCACGGAAGGGAACGAGCCATGACCGATGAGGACACGCTCCGCGCGATGTATTGCAACCTCTGCGATGCCTCGATCAACAAGAACGCCGCGGCGATCCGCGCCCTGCTCGCACCCGATTACGTGCTCGTGCACATGACGGGCATGCGCCAGTGCCGCGAGGACTACATCGCCGCCGTGGTCGACGGCACGCTCGATTACTTCTCGGTCGAGCACGATGGCATCGATGTGCGCGTCTCGGACGACGGCATGCATGCCACGATCTGCGGGCGCTCGCGCGTCTGCGCATCGGTGTTCGGCAGCGGGCGCTACACCTGGAATCTGCAGCAGGATATCAGAGCCGAGAAGAGCGGCTACACGTGGCTCTTCACCGACTCCCGCGCCTCGACGTACTAGGCGCACGCGATTCGCCCGCACCTTCGCTCATTGCGTACAATGGTGGCATGGCAAAGGGCAAGCACACAGACACAGACGAGCTCGAGTTCTTCGCGCGCTGCGCGGCGGGCTTCGAGGCGCTGCTCGCCGAAGAGCTGCGCGATCTGCGTCTCCGCCGCGTGCGCCCGCTCAAGGGCGGCGTGGCGTTCTTCGGCAGCGCAGCAGATGCCTATCGCGCCTGCCTTTGGAGTCGCATCGCAACCCGCATCCAGCTCGTGCTCGCACGGCTCGACGCGCGCGACGGCGACGCACTCTATGCCGGTTGCGTGCGCTATCCTTGGGAGACGTGCATTTCCCCCGGGGCGACCATCGCCGTGCAGGCGCATGGCACCAACGACGCCCTGCGCAACACGCAGTTCACCGCGCTCAAGGTGAAGGATGCGGTCTGCGACCGTCTGCGCGAGAAGCGCGGGCAGCGCCCGGACGTCGACCCGCATGACCCCGATATCGCGCTCGACGTGTCGCTCCATAAGAGCCACGCCACCATCTTCCTGAACCTCTCCGGCGCATCGCTCCATCGCCGCGGCTACCGCGCGGACGGCATCCAAACCGAGGCGCCGCTCAAAGAGACCCTCGCTGCGAGCATGCTGCTCGCAGCAGGCTGGCCTAAGCTCGCCCGCACGGGCGCCACCTTCGCAGACCCCATGTGCGGATCGGGCACGCTCGCCATCGAGGCCGCCCTCATCGCGGCGGATATCGCCCCCGGCATCCTGCGCGAACGCTGGGGATTCCAAGGCTGGCTCGGCCATGATGAGACTGCCTGGCAGGCCCTTCTCGCCGAGGCGCGCCAGCGTGCCGAGACGGGCATCGCCGCCTGCTCCTCCCCCATCATCGCTGGCGACCTCGAACAGAGCGCCATCGCTATCGCGCGCGCCAACGCCGAGCGCGCAGGCGTAGCCGGTCTCATCGACTTCTCCATCGCCGACGCCTCGACGCTGGGCAAGCGCATCGAGGCCGCCTGCGGCACCATGCCCGAGCAGGGCCTTGTGGCCGTGAACCCGCCCTACGGCATGCGCCTCGAATCCAAAGACGAGCTACCGGCCATCTATGCCGCCCTCGCCGCCGGCATCGAGGCGCTTGGCGATGGTTGGAAGCTTGCGCTCATCACCCCCGACACGGGCGTCGACACCGCGCTCGGCATGGCCGCGAGCTCGGCAATCCCCTGCTACAACGGCCCCATCAAAGCGAGCGTGCGCATCTACGATGCGCTTTCCGCCCCGCGCACGCAGATCGAGGTCGTCTCGCTCGCAGGAGCGCAGCGCACGGTCTCGGTTGCCGAGAAGAACAGCGAGCAG
>CAMNAH010000205.1 GCA_946530775.1 uncultured Coriobacteriales bacterium | reverse complement strand
GAACGAGACGGCCGTAGACCTCGTCGTTCACGGTGAGGACGGGAGCCAGGCCGCACGCGCCGATGCAGCGGCAGGCCTCGAGCGAGAACTTCTCGTCAGCGGTGCACTCGCCCACGTCGATGCCGAGCTTCTCCTTGAGCTTCTCGAGCACGGCGCCGGAGCCCTTGACGTAGCAGGCGGTGCCCAGGCACACGGAGATGTTGTACTTGCCCTTGGGGGAGAGCGCGAACTGGGCGTAGAACGTGGCGACGCCGTAGACCTTCTCCAGGGGTACGCCCATGCCCTCGGCGATCATCTCCTGCACCTCGATGGGGAGGTAGCCGTAGATGTCCTGGGCCTTCTGCATGACCACCATGACGTTGCTCTTATCGTTGCAATACTCGGCGATGACGGCCTTGAGCTGATCTTCCTGCTCCTTGGTGCCCTTGAACGGAAGGTTGCTGATCTTCTTCTGCATGGATTCGAGTCCCCTCTCCAATAGCACTCGTAAAACCAGTAAACGGTTACAGCAATAAGAAAATCATAGCAGACAACGGGTGGCCGTTTTCCTTCAAACTGCTGCGTTTGCCAAGGCTCCGTATCTTCTTCCAACTTGGCGATTCCTACAATTTCCGAGCTGAAAAATGGGCGGTTGAGCGCGGCGGCGCGGAAGGGCGACCATCTATACTCATAGATGGGGACATTTTCCAAAACAAAGGGAGAGGAGTGCGTATGACGGCGCAAGAGCCGAGCGATCTGTCGCTCATCGAGCCCACGCTCGACACATACGCAGACGTCCCGGGCAGCCTCATCGCCATCCTGCAGCAGACGCAGGATGTCTACGGCTACCTGCCCATGGACGTCATGGAGCACATCGCGGAGAGGACGGGCACGCCCATCGCCACCATCATCGGCGTGGCCACCTTCTACGCGCAGTTCCGCTTGGAGCCGGTGGGCAAGTACCTCATCATGCTCTGCCAGGGCACGGCCTGCCACGTCAACGGCTCCGAGCTCATCTCGGCAGCCATCTCCGACGAGCTGGGCATCGAGGACGGCCAGACCACCCCTGACGGCCTGTTCTCGCTCAAGCACGTCGCGTGCCTGGGGTGCTGCTCGCTGTCGCCGGTCATGATGATCAACGGCAAGACCTACGGCAGCCTCACGCCCGACAAGGCCAAGAAGGTGCTGCGTCAGCTCGCCGCCGAGGCCGAGGGAGGTGCCGCATGAGGATCATCGTAGGAGAGGGCAGCTGCGGGCTCGCCGCCGGCGCAGGTCCGGTGCACGACCGCTTCAAGGAGCTGCTCAAGCAGGATAACCCCGGCGCCGTGCTCGGCATCACCGGCTGCAACGGCATGTGCTTCCTCGAGCCCATCGTCGACGTGTATGACAACGACGGCGCCCTGCACCGCTTCGTGAAGGTGCAGGAGAAGGACGCCGATACCATCTACCAGGCCGTCTGCACGGGCGACTGGGCGCTGGCCGAGAAGCTCGCCATCACGCCCGCCGACGAGGAGTTCCTCGCCAAGCAGACGCGCATCGCGCTGCGCCACTGCGGCGTGATCGACCCCGAGAGCATCGACGACTACATCGCCCACGACGGTTACCAGGCCATCGCGAAGATCCTGGGCGAGAACATGTCGCAGGAGGACGTCATCCGCGAGATCGACGCGGCAGGGCTGCGCGGCCGCGGCGGCGCAGGCTTCCCCACGGCCTTCAAGTGGCGCGCGGCGCGCGACGCCAAGCCCGCCGAGGACGGCAAGAAGTACCTCATCTGCAACGCCGACGAGGGCGACCCCGGCGCGTTCATGGACCGCGCGGTCATCGAGGGCGATCCCCACGGCCTCATCGAGGGCATGCTCATCGGCGCCTACTGCATCGGCGCGAGCGAGGCCATCGTCTACGTGCGTGCCGAGTACCCGCTGGCGATCGTGCGCCTCAAGAAGGCCATCGCCGACGCCACCGAGCGCGGGTATCTGGGCGAGAACATCCTGGGCAGCGGCTTTAGCTGCAGCCTGCGCATCAAGGCCGGCGCCGGCGCCTTCGTCTGCGGCGAGGAGACCGCCCTTATCGAGTCGCTCGAGGGCAAGCGCGGCATGCCGCGCCTCAAGCCCCCGTTCCCGGCTCAGGCGGGCTACTGGATGAAGCCCTCCAACATCAACAACGTCGAGACCTACGCCAACGTGGCGTGGATCATCAACAACGGCGGTGCGGCCTTCTCGGCCATGGGCACCGAGAACTCCAAGGGCACCAAGGTGTTCGCGCTCTCGGGCAAGATCGCCCGCGGCGGCCTGGTGGAGATCCCCATGGGCACCACGCTGCGCGAGGTCATCTATGGCATCGGCGGCGGCATCCGCGGCGGCAAGGAGTTCAAGGCCGTGCAGCTGGGCGGCCCCTCCGGCGGCTGCCTCCCCGCGGACAAGCTCGACACCGTCATCGACTACCGTGAGCTGGGCGCCACGGGCGCCATCATGGGCTCCGGCGGCATGGTCGTCATGGACGAGAGCACCTGCATGGTGGGCATGGCCCGCTTCTTCCTCGACTTCACGGCCAAGGAGAGCTGCGGCAAGTGCGTGCACTGCCGCCTGGGCACCA
>CAMNAH010000204.1 GCA_946530775.1 uncultured Coriobacteriales bacterium | reverse complement strand
TGCGCACCGCGCGCGGCGACGAGATCCACTGCGACTACATCGCCAGCGCGCCCTACCCCAACGTGGCCTACGGCGAGATGATCGAGCCCCAGAGCGAGGTCCCCGAGATGGCGCGCAAGTACGCCAACGCGATGCCCATGAGCGTCTCGACGTTCTCGGTTGTGCTGCTCCTCGAGGGAGAGCCCGAGGAGCTGGGCATCCACGACTACTCGGTCTTCTCGAGCGAGCACGCCTTCGACACCGACCGCTTCTGGGAGCAGGGCAAGACGCTGGGCCCGTGGGACTACCTCACCACGATCTGCCTCAACTACGCCAACCCCGAGGGCGTGCCCGCGGGCATGACCTCGCTCTCGATCACCAACCTTCCGCTGCCCGAGAGCTTCTTCGGCGTGACTGCCGACACCTACCAGGAGACCCGCCGCCGTGTGGCCAAGCAGATGATCGACCAGGTCTCCGCGCGTCTGGGCGTGAACCTGCTCGACCGCGTGATCGACATCGAGTACGAGACGCCCGTCTCGGTGGCGCACTTCCCGGGCAACTACCTGGGCGGCATCTACGGCTACCAGCACTCCATGGACAACTCCGTGGTGGGACGCCTCGAGGACTTCGAGCGCGACCAGTACATCAAGGGCCTCGTGGGCTGCGCATCGCACCAGCTCGTGGGCGATGGCATGGCGTGCAACATCAATAACGGCAAGATCGCGGCGAAGGCGATCCTCACGTGGATGCAGGAGGCCAAGTAGCCATGAAGATCAAAGGATTCCTCAAGGACGTCACCGGCGCCATGCGCGTCACCAACGCACGCCGCGCCCTCATCGCCGAGGCCAGCAGCGCCAACCTCTACAAGGACCCCATCCGCGAGCTCTGCGCCGAGCTGCACCCCGAGGCCACGCACGTGCGCGTGACCCGCATCGAGGATGCCTCCCCCACCGCCAAGACCTTCACATTCGAGCCCGTGGGCGGCGATGTGCTGCCGCCGTTCCAGGCCGGCCAGTACGTCTCGTTCGACCTCGAGATCGGCGAGACCGTGACCACGCGCCCCTTCTCCATCTCGAGCGCACCGTTTGAGGCCCGCACGGGCGAGAACCCGTTCTTCCAGGTGACCATCCGCACCTCCCGCCCCGGTGAGGGCTTCGTGGCGCCGTGGTTCTATGAGAACGTTCAGGTAGGCGATGAGTTTACCTGCCATGTGCCGTTTGGGTTCTTCTTCTGGGAGCCCCTGCGCGACGCCAAGCATGTGGTGGCGCTCGCAGGCGGCAGCGGCATCACGCCGTTCGCCTCCATGGCAGCCGAGATCGCGCACGGCACGCTCGACTGCGACCTCACCATCCTCTACGGCTCCGTCTCGCCCGACGACGTCATTCTCGGAGAGAAGCTCGCCGCCATCGCCGCCAGCTGCGACCGCGTCAAGATGGTGAATGTGTTCTCGGGCAAGGACGTCGAGGTGCCCGAGGGCGCCGAGGCCGGCTTCATCACCGCCGAGCTCATCGAGAAGTACACGCAGGGCACGCCGTCCGACGGCAACACCAGCTACTTCGTGTGCGGACCGCTCGCCATGTACGACTTCGTGGCCGGCGAGCTCGAGAAGCTCAAGGTGCCGTTCCGCCGCGTGCGCATGGAGGTTTTCGGGGCTCCGCGCGACGTGACCAAGGCCGAGGGCTATCCCGCGAGCGCCGAGCCGCGCACCGTGAAGCTCACCGTGAAGCGCGGCATCCAGGAGGATGTCATCGAGGCGTCGAGCTTGGAGCCGCTGGCCGTTGCCATGGAGCGCGCGGGCATCAAGAACCGCACCCGCTGCCGCTCAGGCGCCTGCGGATACTGCCGCTGCCGCGTGCTCGAAGGCGAGTTCTTCGTGCCCGCCGTGGGCGACGGCCGCCGCTTCGCCGACAAGCAGTACGGCTACGTGCACGCCTGCTCCACGTATCCCCTCACCGATATGAAGATCGAGGTCCCCATCATCTAGTCGCGCGGCACATCGAACGCCCGAAAAGAGCACGGGTCGGACGCACTGCGCCCGACCCGTGTTCTTCGTGCAGCCGTTATCCCTGCTATAGAATCTGGTCGAGGAAGCGCCCCGCGGCGTGGCGGACGGCCTCCGTCGAGAGCCTGCCCTCCTTGGACGCCTTCTTGAGCGCCTTCACGACGCCCGCGCCGCCGGGCATGATCAGGTCGACGCCCGCCTCGTTCAGGGAGCGCACGGGCACGACGCCCGCGCAGTACCGCCGCGAGCACCGCAGGTAGGGGCACATGCGTTGAGTCTGAACGATCAGGGGTCCAACCGTTCAGACTCAATAGGGCTATCCGAGTCCGTCGTTCTTGTACAGCTCGTCTACCTGCGGGTCTTTCGGACAACCTTCCGACAGGGTGCATTGAGACTGAACGGTTAGGCGCCTAACCGTTCAGTCTCGACGAATGCGGAAGTCCCGTCGAACCCTTAGATCTTCGCGAGCGCCTGGTCGAGATCGGCGATGATGTCGTCCACGTCCTCGATGCCCACCGAGAGGCGGATGAGGTCCTCTCCCAGATGCGCTGCTGCGAGCTCCTCGGCCGAGAGCTGCGAGTGCGTGGTCGAGGCGGGGTGGATGATGAGG
>CAMNAH010000203.1 GCA_946530775.1 uncultured Coriobacteriales bacterium | reverse complement strand
TAGTCGAGGCCGTAGCCCACGATGAACTCGTTGGGCACGTGGCAGCCCACGTACTTGGGCGTAACGGGCGGGGTGTAGCCGTCGATATCCTTGACGGCGAAGGCGCAGATCTCGACCGATGCCGCGCCGCGCGTGTGCAGCATGCCGATGAGATTCGACAGCGTGAGGCCGGAGTCGAGGATGTCCTCGGCGATGATGACATGGCGGTCGCGGATGTTGGTGTCGAGGTCCTTGAGGATGCGAACGGAGCCGGACGATTTGGTGCCGCTGCCGTAGGACGAGGTGGCCATGAAGTCGATCGAGATGGGGCAGGTCACGCTGCGCATGAGGTCGGCCATGAAGACCACGGCGCCGCGGAGCACGGCCACGAGGATCGGGTCCTTGTCGGCGTAGTCGGCGGTGATCTCGGCGCCCAGGCGCGCGATGATGGCGCGGATCTCGTCCTCGGAGATAAGGACGCGCTCGATATCGGGATGGGTGGTCTGCATGATGTGCTCCTTGCTTCTCGCAGCTAATCTGCCTGCACCAGAGTCAATTCTAGCAAGTGGGCGGTATGCGGCGTGCATCTCGCCCGCTCATCGACGCGAATTCCAGCAACCCACACAACGGAGCCGCGCACGTCGGTGCGCACGATGGGCACGGCGTCGCGCTCGGCGAGCGGCAGGCGCGTCTCGTTGAGCAGGTCGGCGAGCTTCTTGGATTGCCCGTGCATGCCCAAAGGGCACACGAGGTCGCCGGGGTGCGGCGTGTCGACCCAGAGGCGGCCTCCCAGCGTGGCGTCGACGCCGCAAGCTGCGGCATCGAGCAGCACCGAGCTCTGGCCCCATTCGCCGGCATGGGCGCGTGCGAGCACCACGGGATCTGCGCCGTGCTCGACCTCGATGAGGCGCGCGGAGAGCACGCGCCCGGGCGCGATCTCGAGCCGTCCCGGCACCTCGAGCCACGCGGCCACGCGGGAGGTGTCGGCGCTGCGGGCGCGCAGGAACAGCAGGCCATGCTCGACGCGCACGTCGACGCCCATGGGCAGGGTAACCGATCCCGCACCCGCTGCCACGAGTTCGAGCACGCGGTTGATGTGGCGCGCCTCCAGGCGGGCGTCGGCCTCCACCATGAGCAGCGCCGTGCGCACGGCGCGACGCGCGAGCGCCACCTCGCTGGCGGCGAGGCGCGCGGCATCGAGCGCGATGAGGCCCTGCTCCTGCCTGCGGGTGAGGTCGTGGAGCAGACGCGAGGCGAGGGCGCCGATGAAAGCGTCCTCGTCGGAGAGAATATCGCAGGTAGATGCCATGCTCGCCACCACGCGCGGGTTGCGGCGCTCCACCACGGGAAGCAGCTCGTGGCGCACGTAGGCGCGCAGGTAGCGCGTATCGCGGTTGGTATCGTCCTCGCGCCACACGATGCCGCGCATGCGCAAGAACTCGCAGAGCTCATCGTGGGTGCTGTCGAGCAGCGGCCGCACGATGCGGTTGCGCCGGCGCGGGATGGACGAGAGGCCCGATGCGCCGCTGCCGCGGATGGCGTTCATGAAGAAGGTCTCGGCGCGATCGTTGGCGGTGTGCGCGGTGCAGATGCGCGCCGCCGAACGCGGGGTGCCGAACTGCTCGGAGAGCTCGTTGGCGAGACGTGCCGCCGCTGCGTAGCGTGCCTCGCGGCCGGCGTTCTCCACGTTGTCGCCCGCCGCCGCGGCCGCCGCGGCCACGTCGATGCGCTCGACCGTGCAGGGAATGCCGTATTCGGCTGCCAGGCCGCGCACGAACTCCTCGTCCTCGTCGGCATCGAGGCCGCGCAGCTGGTGGTTGATGTGGAGCACATGCAGGCGCTCTCGGGCGATGCGCGCACGGCCGCGCCCGTCATCGATGTCGAGCGCAGAGGTCGCAGCCATCACGAGCAGCGCCGTCGAGTCCGCGCCGCCCGATACCATGAGGATCACCGGCGCGCGCAGCTCGTCGTCGGCTGCTCCGCTCGGGCGCTCGAAGGGGCTTCTCCCCGTGGGATATCTGCGGCTGACCGTTGGCATGCATGCTCCTTTTTCCGTTGGTCTATTGTCGCACACTCGGATTGCCGTCCACCCGCGGTGCTATGCTCTGTTACATGGAATCGAGCATCTCACTGCATATCCTCGCCAGCGGATCGAAGGGCAACGCGTGCGTGGTCGAAGGGCCGCGCGGATCGGTGCTCATCGATTGCGGCATCTCGCGGCGTGCGCTGCTTGCGCGCGCGGCCGAGCTGGGCGTGGACATGGGCCGCGTGCAGGCGCTCGTGCTCACGCACGAGCACTCCGACCACGTATCGGGCGTGTCGGTCTTCGCCAAGAGCTTCGACGGCAGCATGTTCGCCACGGCGGGAACGGTGGGCGCGCGCAGCTATCTCGCCGGCATGCCCTTCTCGATCTTTTCGCCGGGAGACGTGCTCGAGGTGGCCGGCATGACCGTGCATACGTTCCATACCAGCCACGATGTGGCAGATCCCGTGGGGTTCCGCTTCGAATGCGGGGGCGACGCGCTGGGCTATTGCACCGATACAGGCGTGCTCACGCCCCAGGCGCACGAGGCGCTCCGCGGCTGCCGCATCCTCGCGCTCGAGAGCAACCACGA
>CAMNAH010000202.1 GCA_946530775.1 uncultured Coriobacteriales bacterium | reverse complement strand
TCCGACACCGACATCGACAACGCCCTCAACGGCGTTGCCAAGAGCCTGCGTCGCGCCTCCGTCCTGAACCCGCTCGGCTTCTACGATGCCACCTTCGACCAGGTGGCCGCCGCCAACGGCATGGGCTCCGCCGACGAGTTCCTCACCTCCATGTACAACCCCAAGGTCACCCAGTACCTGCGCGTCACGGGCTTCGAGACCAAGTGCGACGGCGCAGCCGCCATCGTCATGATGCCCACCGAGATGGCTGTCGCCCGCGGCCTCGACCACAAGGTCATCGACCTTCTCGGCACCGGCTCCGCCGCCTACGAGGGCGCCACGCTCGCCAACGAGAAGACCGGCACCATCCGCGGCACCGAGCAGGTCTACGAGCTCACCGGCGTCAAGCCCGACGAGATCGACCTGCTCTTCATCAACGACTTCTTCATGGCCGGCGACATCGTCGTGCCCGAGGAGGTCGGCTACGTGCCCCGCGGCGAGGCCTGGCAGTACGCCATCGACGGCCGCTTCGCTTACGACGGCGACAAGCCCATCAACACCCACGGCGGCCGCTGCAACTTCGGCCACGCCCACGGCGCTTCCGGCATCGCCGACATCGTCGAGGCCGTCAAGCAGATGCGCGGCGAGGCGGGCGAGACCCAGATGAAGAAGCTTCCGCGCACCACGCTCTTCCGTGGCTTCGGCGGCGGCCAGAACATCCGCGTCCAGATCATCCGCACCCACGAGTAAGCGCGCAGCGCAGAACAGGAGATAACCATGCCTCTTCTCAAGGATATGGAGCCTATCGTCAAGAAGTTCTACGACGGTGTGGCCGAGGGCAAGCTTCTTGGCCGCAAGTGCAAGGAGTGCGGCGCCATCGAGTTCCCGCCGCACCTGGGCTGCAACACCTGCGGCTATCACGAGACCGAGTGGGTCGAGCTCTCTGGCCACGGCACCCTGAAGAGCTTCGTCGTGCCCGGCATCCAGAACGACAAGCCCTACCTCAAGGCCATCGCGCCCTACGGCTACGGCGCGGTCCAGCTCGACGAGGGCCCGATCTACAGCGTCGTCGTCTTTGCCGGCAAGAAGAAGATCGTCAAGGGCCTGCAGCAGCGCCTTGCCGACGGCGAGACCATCGGCGTGCACTTCAAGCCCATCGCACGCGAGGTGCCCCTCAAGGCCGGCTCGGACGAGATGGTTCCCTGGAGCCAGCCCTGCTTCGAGCTCGACGAGGTCGCCGAGTAAGTGCCAAAGCGGGCGCACCGGGGGATATTCCCCCAGTGCGCCCATCGTACGTGTTCGAGAACGTTGTAAACGCGCGCTGGGGGAGTATCCCCCGATGCGCATACGCGACAAAGGATTTCTAAGGAGAATCACCATGAACGAGGAACTGTTCGAGCAGCTCGCTGAGTTCGCCAAGACCGCCTATCAGTACGACGGCGAGATCACCCCCGACACCACCTTCGACGAGCTGGGCAAGGGCTCGATGAAGATGATCGCCCTCACCTCCACCATCGAGAACGAGCTCGATGCCGAGGTCACCATCCACGAGGTCATGAAGATGAAGACCTTCGGCGAGCTCGTCGAGCGCGTTGCCGAGGAGATCGAGGAGTAACCTCCTCCCATCCCAACGGATATCAAAGGCGCCGCATCTTATAGGGGGATGCGGCGCCTTTTTCGTGCCGATATTGCAGGCGAGGCGTGCTGACGCTACGAGATCTCGCCGAGCAGGAAGTCGACGATCTGGTCGGCGTCCATGTTCTCGTAATCGATGGTGTCGGAGGTGTACGCGAAGATCCAGATGGTTCCGGTGGCGTCTTCGGTTTTGACCTCGATGGTGTAGGTGCCGGGATCGACCCCCATCTCGCCTGCGCTCGATCCCTCGTAGAAATAATCGGTGGTGAGCCACTCGCCGTCGTGGGACGTGCTGGACTCCGCCTCGCCTGTGTCGAGCCTGCTCATATGGTAGAGGCTCTCGCCCTCGGCAACCTCAATCTCGACGGTTGCCTGCTTGTTCTCCTCGCTCAGGTGAACGGCATAGCCGCTCACATTCGCGAGCTGCTCGATGACCTCGCCGGAAGCGCTGTCGGGCTGCTCGGGCGCAGCGGCGCCACCTCCGCATGCGGAGACGGTAAGCGCGAGAACGGCTGTGGCGGCGAATGCAGAAATCTTCTTCATAACGTTCATGCGAGAACTCCTCTCTTCGACCTGCACTGATGTTTATACGCGAACCCCTAGCTTTTCGTCCCAACGAATCCGATTCGATGCATTGTGCGCTGTCACAATAAAGGTTTGAATGTAGTCGGGCATCCTTGGCAGGGCACCCATATATCTTTCAACGTATTCCTGCGAGAATTGTAATTGGTCAGTACTGTGCTTGTACACAAGCGAGAGGAGCAGTTCATGGATCTGATGGAGCAGCTGCGCACCAAGGCGTCGGCGAACAAGCAGAGGGTTGCCTTCTTCGAGGCGGACGACCCCAAGATGATGGAAGTGGTGGGCGAGCTCGCCAAGGCCGATCTGGCCGAGTGCTTCATCGTGGGCGAGGGCGAGGCCCTTCGTGCCACCGCTGAGCAGGTCGGCGTCGACCTGGCGAACATCCACGTCATCGACACCACCGACGAGGAGGCCAACGAGGCCTTCGCCGTGCG
>CAMNAH010000201.1 GCA_946530775.1 uncultured Coriobacteriales bacterium | reverse complement strand
CGTACCAGCTCGCCATGGTACCGAGAGACCCTTGTCCACACGGCAAAACGTGGACGAAACCTTCTCGGTGCCATTGCGGCGTGGACGAGGCCTTCACGGTGGCATTGCCCGTGTACGAAGGCCTCTCGGTACCATCCCGCCGTGGACGAAGGCCTCTCGGTACCATGGCGGAAACGGCATCCCCCCGCCGTGGACGAAGGCCTCTCAGTACCACGGCGGAAACGCCACGGCGAAGACGGCCTCCCGCGCCGTGGACATTCCGCGCACCCCATCTAACACCACAGTTGTCACACATCCTGCTGGTATACTTTCTGATTTGGTATATATCTTCGAATCGCAGCAACCGGAGGGCACATGGATGTCATCGAGGTAGAGGGCGGCCACCATATAGAGGGCAGCGTTCAGGTCGAAGGTGCCAAGAATTCGGCGCTCAAGCTCATGGCTGCCACCATCATGGCGCCTGGCGTCACCACGCTCACCAACGTGCCCAACATCGCAGACGTGCACGTCATGGGCAAGGTTCTCAAGTACCTCGGCGCAAAGATCGACGTGCTCGACGAGCACACCCTTGCCATCGACACGTCCAACGTCGATAAATGGGAGACCCCCTACAGCCTCGTCTCGCAGATGCGCGCCTCCACGGCCGTTATGGGCCCGCTCATCTCGCGCTTCGGCAAGGCCATCGTGGCCATGCCCGGCGGCTGCAACATCGGCGCGCGCAAGATCGACATGCACATCCTCGGCCTCGAGGCTCTGGGCGTCGCATTCAAGATCGACCACGGCAACATCAATGCCACCACGCCCAATGGGCTTTCCGGCAGCTCCGTCATGTTGAGCTTCGCAAGCGTGGGCGCCACCGAGAACCTCATGATGGCATCGGTGTTCGCCAAGGGCACCACCATCATCGACAACGCCGCGCGCGAGCCCGAGATCGTCGACCTCGCCAACATGCTCAACGAGATGGGCGCCAAGATCACCGGCGCCGGCACGCCCATGATCGAGATCGAGGGCGTCGACGAGCTCCATCCCGTCACGCACCGCGTGGTGGGCGACCGCATCGAGGCGGGCACCTTCATCGCCATCGGCGCCATCGCCGGCGGCCCCGTCACCGTTACGGGCTTCGACCCCGTCCATCTCGGCCTCGTGCTGCGCAAATACGAGCAGATGGGCATCAAGATCGACCGCTTCGAGAACGGCGTCACCGCCAGCCGCGCAGGCGATATCCTGCCCGTCGACATCCAAACGCTGCCGTTCCCGGGCTTCCCCACCGACATGCAGGCCCAGACCATGGGCCTTCTCGCGCTGGCGAAGGGCTCGTGCGTCATCACCGAGAACGTGTTCGAGAACCGCTTCATGTTCGCGAGCGAGCTCCAGCGCATGGGCGCCAACATCACCATCGAAGGCCACCATGCCATCGTGCGCGGCGTGCCTGCTTTCTCGGGTGCCGAGGTGCAGGCCTCTGACCTGCGTGCCGGCGCTGCCCTCGTGATGGCGGGCCTTGTGGCCGATGGCACCACGGTGGTCTCGAACATCCATCACATCGACCGCGGCTACGAGAAGTTCGTCGAGAAGCTCTGCGCCCTCGGCGCCGCGGCCAAGCGCACGACGCGACCCGACGAGGACGTGTTCAACGACTAATCGCACGACGTCTGGAGGACGAGTGGCACGAAAGCAGCTTGATAGCTCCGAATACAGCAGAGACAACGTAGAGCGCTATCACAAGCGCATCGCACGCAAGGGCATCCGCAGGGGCCTTCTCATCGGCGTTCTGGCGGTGCTTATCGCCTCCTTGGGCATCGGCGGCATCGCGCTCGCGAACTGGTACCGCTCCCTCGACGAGCGCCTGCAGAACGAGAACGTCATCACCGAGGATCTCCGCGCCGTGCTCACCGAGCCCGCAGCGCCGAGCGACCCATACTACGTGCTGCTTCTCGGCACCGACGGCCGCGAGGGCGAGGAGGACTACCGCGCCGACACCATCATCCTCACGCGCGTCGACCCCGCCAACAAGCAGATCACCATGCTCTCCATCCCGCGCGACACCTATGTGTACTACAAGGGCTCCGAGATGAAGATCAACGCCGCGCACTTCTATGACGGAGCAGCGGGCATGATCACCGTCGTGCAGGACCTCACCGGCGTCAAGATCTCGCACTATGCCGAGGTCAACTTCAGCGGCCTTGCCGATATCACCGACGCCCTGGGCGGCGTGTGGGTCGACGTCGACCAGGACATGTACGACGACGAGAACTTCAACCACATCGTGTCGCTCGACGCGGGCTACCAGTGCCTCAACGGCGAGGCGGCGCTCTTCTACTGCCGTTGCCGCAAGTTCTACGATGGCGACTACACCCGCATGCGCCATCAGCGCGAGTTCATCAAGGCGATCATCAAGCAGGTGCTCGACAACCCCGACCCCATGACGCTCTTCAACGTGGTCGATAAGTGCGCCGATATGGTGACCACCGACCTCTCCGCCTCCGACATCATCGCGCTTGCGAGCGAGATGCGGGGCATAGACGTGGACAACAACATCTACACGGCGCACGCGCCGTCCTTCTCAGCCATGCTGGGCGAGATCTCCTACGTGTTCGTCTCGCAGTGGCAGCTCGACGAGGTCGTCGCGATCATCGAC
>CAMNAH010000200.1 GCA_946530775.1 uncultured Coriobacteriales bacterium | reverse complement strand
GGCCGCGGGCAAGCGTGTAGGCCTTGTCCTTGTGCACGATGAACGAGAGGGCGTCGACTATCTCGCCGGCGAGCAGCACATCGAGCTTCACCAGGTCGGAGGCACGGTAATCGGCGAACTCGTAGTCAAGCGAGGCATAGCCCTTGGTGCGGCTCTTGAGCTGGTCGAAGAAGTCGAGGATGAGCTCGGCGAGCGGGATATAGAACGTGATCTCGACCGAGTTCTCGGCAAGATAGACCATGTTGTCCTGAATGCCGCGGTGCTCGACGACGAGCTGGATGACGGCACCCATATACTCAGGCGGCACGATGACGGTTGCCTTGAGGTACGGCTCCTCGATACGCGCGATCTTCTCGGGCGATGGGAGGTCCTGGGGGCTCTTGATGTCGAGCATCTCGCCCGCCGTGGTGTACACGTGATAATCGACCGAGGGGCTCGTACCGATGAGGTCGAGGTCGAACTCGCGCTCGAGGCGCTCCTTGACGACCTCCATGTGCAGCAGGCCGAGGAATCCCACGCGGAACCCGAATCCCAGTGCCACCGAGGTCTCAGGGCTCCAGGTGAGCGACGGATCGTTCACGCGGAGCTTCTCGAGGGCATCGCGAAGATTCTCGTATTCCTTGTTGTCGATGGGGAAAAGACCCGTGAAGACCATGGGCTTCGCCTCGCGATAGCCCGGAAGCGCCTCATCGCAGCGTCTTGTCGCACCCGTGAGCGTATCGCCCACGTGCACGGCACCGGGATCCTTGAGACCCGTCACCACATAGCCCACCTCGCCCACGGAAAGCGCAGGCAGTGAGGTCTCAGCGGGACGCTTGGCGCCCACATCGTCCACGAGGAAGTCGGCATCGGCCGCCATCATATGCAGCGTATCGCCGGCCTTGATGGAGCCGTCGAACACGCGCACCGTGGCGACAACGCCCCTGAACTGGTCGAAGTAGGAATCGATGATGAGTGCCTTGAGCGGGGCATCCGCATCGCCCGACGGCGGGCTCACCAAAAACACGATGCTCTCGAGCAGGTCGTGGATGCCCTCGCCCGTCTTGCCGGACACGCACACGGCATCCTCGGCGGGAATGGCGAGCGCATCCTCGATCTCTGCGCGCACGCGCTCGGGCTCGGCGCTCGGAAGGTCGATCTTGTTGATCGCCGGCACGATATCGAGGTTCGCGTTCATCGCGAGGATGGCGTTCGAGACCGTTTGGGCTTCTACGCCCTGCGTGGAATCGACCACGAGAACCGCGCCCTCGCACGCTGCGAGCGAGCGCGATACCTCGTAGGTGAAGTCGACGTGGCCCGGAGTGTCGATGAGGTTGAACTGGTAGGTCTCGCCATCGTCGGCATCGTACATCACGCGCACAGCATTGCTCTTGATGGTGATGCCACGTTCGCGCTCGATATCCATGGTGTCGAGCATCTGGGAGTCCAGATCGCGCTCCTCCACGGTATGCGTGAGCTCGAGCACACGGTCGGAGATGGTCGATTTGCCGTGATCGATATGCGCAACGATAGAGAAGTTGCGGATATGTGAGGTTTCGTTCGTAGACATATAGAAGATAATAGCAATCTTTCGAGCGATACGTGCTACAATCATGCAGTTGACCTCGCCGTGTCTCAAACGTTAGAGGCCTCGGATATAGAAGATTCGAAAGGAACGCACGTGGCAAACATCAAGTCTCAGAAGAAGCGCATCCTTACCGCCGAGAAGGCCCGCATGCGCAACAAGGCCGCCAAGAGCGAGCTCAAGACCGCTGTCAAGGCTGTCCGCGCTGCCGTTGAGGCTGGCGACAAGGACGCGGCCGTTGCAGCTTGCAGCAAGGCCGGCCGTCTGCTCGACAAGGCCGCTTCCAAGGGCATCATCCACAAGAACCAGGCTGCCGAGCGCAAGAGCGGCATCGCCAAGCTTGTGAACACCCTCTAAGCTCCGCGCACATAGCAAACGGTAAAAGGACCCGAGGTGCTGCTCGGGTCCTTTTCGTATGCGAAGATTCGTTAAGCGCGGACAGCGCCGCAGATCGAGAAGATAAGATCGATCATGGCCTGCTCCGGATTCGCACCGCGCTTGAGCGCAGCATCCGTCTCGGCACAGGCATGGAGCGCATCCTCGAGCTCGCCCTCCTTGAAGGCGCGTGCCCAGCGGGCATGGTTTCTGACCTGCCACTCCTGCTTTCCGAGCTCGGGCGCTATACGCGCGGGAATGCCGCGCGCGATGAGCGAGCGCGCGCAGATAAGCTCCCTGATTCTTCCCGTGACCAGGGCGAGCAGCCTGACGGACTGACCCTCGCCGAGCAGCCGGAACTGCACGAGCGTATCGTGGGCGTTGCGTGCGGAGAGCGCATCAAGGAACGGCCACGGCTTCACCTCGGCGATGCGGGCCACATGCTCCTCGACATCGGCTTTCCTGATAACACCTGAATCGCGGCAAAGCTGAGCCAGCACCGCGATCTGCGTATCGAGCATGGTGGTGGTATCGCCCACGCGGGCGATGAGCTCACTTGCCGCAGCGGAATCAATCGAGATGCCATGCGCCTGTGCGATCTTCATGACATGGCTTGGAAGGTCGCGCGCGTCGATGGGCGCGCAATCGATGATCGCGGCCTTTCCCACGGAGGCAACGGCTTTATAGAGCCGGGTGTTCTTGGCAAGCTTGTCG
>CAMNAH010000199.1 GCA_946530775.1 uncultured Coriobacteriales bacterium | reverse complement strand
CCGTGATCCACGTGCTCCGCATCCGCCGCGTGCCGCTCGCCCTCGCCATGAAGGTGCAGGAGTAGGAACGTCCGTCTGCCGTCTTCGAGCTGCCCGCATACGGCTGCTGGCCTACAATAGGTTGCTATAAGAATCCGCAGCTTAGGAAAGAAGCGGCCACATGGCATTCTGGGAACAGTTCAAACTTTGGATTGCCGACCTCTCGTTCGGATCGATTCTCGTAAGGGTGCTCCTCTCGGTTGCCGTGGGCGTGCTGCTGGGCATCGACCGTCGCGACAAGAACAAGGGCGCCGGCGTGCGCACCCATGCCATGGTGTGCATGGGATCGGCCATGACGATGATCATCAGCCAGTACATGAAGGTGATGTATCCCGACATGGCGGGCGACGTGTTCCGCCTGGGCGCTGCGGTTATCAGCGGCATCGGCTTCATCGGCGCGGGCACCATCATCGTGGGCGACCGCAACAAGGTGCACGGCCTCACCACCGCGGCCGGCCTCTGGACCTGCGCGTGCATCGGCCTTGCCGCCGGCGCCGGGTTCATCGAGGGCACCATCGTGGCCATGCTCGCCGCCTTCGTTATCCTGCATAACCTCTCGGGACTCGATCAGAGGCTCCGCCGCCACGCGCGCGCCTTCGACCTCTATATCGAGTTCCTCGATGTGGAATCGATTCACGAGTTCTCGCGCGAGCTCGATGAGCGCGGCATCCACTACACCGATTTCGTCACGCAGGAAAACCCCATTCCCGGCGAGGGCCCCATCGGCACCATCAACGTGGAGCTTTCCACCTATCAGGAGAAGAAGAAGTTCTTGAAGGACCTCAAGGACTTCGACGGCATCACCTATTTCGAGCTGGCGTAGCGGATTTTCGGCAACAGGTCGGTGTAATCGCCCATAATCCGAGGCGCGATGGGCCAAAAACCCGCTGGTGCTGCAGCGGGTACGCCATGGCTTGGCGGACCCTCGGTTCTATTCAACAGTCGTGCATATAGAGCTGCCCGTATTCATAGTTTATTCAATCATTAGCTGCCATCCGTGCAGTATGCATCACCAGCGGGTTTTTGGCATGTCGAGTACAGGAATGCCGATAACAATGTGATTGCGTGGCATAATCGAAGGGTCGAGAGGAGAGGCCATGCAAACCATCAATCTTGCAACTGGGTGGCGGTTCTGGAGAAACGCCGAGGGCACGGGTGCCGCGGAGGCCGTATGCGTCCCGCACGATGCCATGCTCTCGGAGCCGCGTTCGGCCGATGCGCCCACCGGCAGCGCAGGCTCGTACTTCCCGGGCGGCACCTATCGCTACGAGCATGACCTGACGATCGAGCCCTCTTGGGAGGGCAAGCGCTTCATCCTCGAGTTCGAGGGCGTCTACCGCAACGCCACCGTGCTGCTCGATGGCGAGCAGCTCGCCTTCCATGCGTACGGCTACACGGGCTTCAACGTTGAGCTGCCCGCCGACCTGAAGGCGGGCGAGACGCACGTTGTGGCCGTGATCGCCGACAACTCCGCGCAGCCCAATTCGCGCTGGTATTCGGGCTCGGGCATCTATCGTCCCGTGTGGCTTCACGTGCTGCCGCAGCAGGGTCTTGAGCTTAATGGCATCCGCGTGACCACGCTCTCTGCGAGCCCCGCCCGCATCCGCGTGCAGACAGCGGTGGAGGGCGCTACCCCGCACGTGTCGATCACGCATGAAGGCGCGGAGGTCGCATCAGGCGACGGTGCAGATCTCACGCTCGAGATCCCCAACGCTATGCTCTGGTCGGACGAGCATCCCAACCTGTACGAGGCGCATGTCTCGCTTGCCGAGGGCGCTGCGGTTCTCGACGAGCAGACCGTGCGCTTTGGCATCCGCAGCCTGGTCTGGGATACCGACGGCCTCTTCGTGAACGGCGAATCCATCAAGCTCCGCGGCGGCTGCATCCACTCCGACAACGGCATTCTCGGCGCGGTCGACCTGCCCGAGGCGAGCTATCGCAAGGTTGCCCTGCTCAAGCGCTGGGGCTTCAACGCCATCCGCTCCTCGCACAACCCGCTCTCCAAGAGCATGCTCGATGCCTGCGATGAGCTGGGCATGTATGTGATGGACGAGTTCGCCGACATGTGGTTCACCAACAAGAACCCCTACGACTACGCCAACGACTTCGAGGCCTGCCACGAGGCGGACCTCGCCGCCATGGTGGAGAAGGACTTTAACCGCCCGTCTGTCATCATGTACTCCATCGGCAACGAGAACTCCGAGCCCGGCACCGAGCGCGGCGTGGAGTGCGCGGAGCGGCTCGCGAACATCGTGCGCGCGCTCGACCCCACGCGTCCCGTGACGGCGGGCGTCAACCTCACCATCCTGTTCTCGACCTCGCTCGGCATGGACTCGTTCAACGCCGACGGCGAGAAGGAGGCCAACCAGCCCAAGGGCAGCGCCCTCTACAACCTCTATGTGACCAAGCTGGGCTCGATCATGAACCTCATCTCGCGCCTGCCCATGGTGGGTTGGGCCAACGAGAAGTACTTCCAGAAGCTCGACATCTGCGGATACAACTACGCCACCATCCGCTATGGGCATGACCTGCGCAAACATCCCGATCGCCTCTTCGTGGGCTCCGAGACCATGTGCTACGACATCGCCAAGAACTGGCGCATGGTCGAGAAGTACCCGCGCCT
>CAMNAH010000198.1 GCA_946530775.1 uncultured Coriobacteriales bacterium | reverse complement strand
TACTCGGCGGCCATGAGCAGCTCGTCGATGGTGCCAGCGATGCCGCGCTTGAGCAGGACGGGGATGTTGGTCTTGCCGACCTCCTTCAGGAGCGGGAAGTTCTGGGCGTTGCGGGCGCCGATCTGCATGATGTCGACCTTGTGGTCGACGAAGGTCTGCACATCGCGCGGATCCATGATCTCGGTCACGATGGGCATGGAGAGCTCGGCGCGTGCCTCGCAGAGCAGATCGAGGCCCTTCTCGCCCATGCCCTGGTAGGCATAAGGTGAGGTGCGGGGCTTGTAGGCGCCTCCGCGCAGGATGGTGGCGCCCGCCTCCTTCACGGCGCGTGCGATCACGATGAGGTTGTCGCCCTCGACGGAGCAGGGGCCTGCCATGACCTGGAAGTTGCCGCCGCCGATGAGCACGCCGTAGCCGCAGTCGATGACCGTGTCCTCGGGATGGAACTTGCGGTTGGCCTTCTTGAAGGGCTCGGAGACGCGCTGGACGCGCTCGATGATATCCATGCTCTCGAGCAGGAACGGGTCGATGCGCGTGGTGTCGCCGATGATGCCGACGATGGTCTCGTTCTCGCCCTGCGATACATGCGTTTTGAATCCACGGCCCTCGATCCAGCGGATGAAATGCTCGAGCTGCTGCTGGGTGGCCGATTCTTTGACGACAGCGATCATTGAGATGCCTTTCTTAGGTTGATGCGGCGTATGGCCGCAAGTGCGTTGATGGTAGCACTTCGCGTGCCGCGTGCTTTTGCGTAGCCGCGCGGTGTAATCAAATAGATTCGAAATCTCAAAGCCGCGTGGGATATACTAGCTTTTGTTGTGCCCCCATAGCTCAGTGGATAGAGCGTTCGCCTCCGGAGCGAAAGGTCGTGGGTTCGATCCCCCCTGGGGGCACCATTTTTGCTTGCAATGACGCTTTCCGGGGCGTTCTTTCATGATGAACGGCTCTGGAAAGCGCTTTCAATTCGGCGCTTGGGGTTGATTCGCGACATGGTCCAAGACGAGCAGGACGCTATCATCGGGTTGTCCGAGGCGGAGGTTGCCGAGCGACGCGCCCAGGGCAAGGTCAACGCCGATACCGATGTGAAGACCAAGACCGTGCGCCAGATCATCGGCGAGCATGCGTTCACCCTGTTCAACGGCATCAACATCCTCATGTTCATCCTCGTGCTGCTCACCCTGCAGTTCAAGAACGCGCTGTTCATGGGCGTCGTCATCTCGAACCTCGTCATCGGGGTCTTCCAGGAGATCCGCGCCAAGCGCATGGTGGACCAGCTCTCCATCCTCACCGCGAAGACCGTGCGCGTGCGCCGCGGCACCGATACGGTGGAGCTTCCCTTCGACGAGCTCGTGCTCGACGACATCGTGCTCCTCGCGCGCGGCGACCAGGTGCCTGCAGACGCGGTCGTCATATCGGGGTCTGCGCTTCTCAACGAGAGCCTGCTCACCGGCGAGAGCGTCGCCGTCGAGAAGAACCCCGGCTCCGAGCTGTTTTCGGGGAGCTTCGTCGATTCGGGCTCGGTGTGGGCTCGCCTCACGCGCGTGGGGCACGATTCCTACGCCGCCAAGATCAATGCGAGCGCGAAGTACCTCAAGCCGGTGCGCTCGGAGATCCTCGACACGCTCGACATCATCATCGAGATCGCCACGCTCGTCATCTTCCCCTTGGGCGTCGGCCTCTTCCTGCGCGTCTTCCTCATGGACGGCTCGACCTGGCAGGATTCTATCCTCCAGACAGTCGCCGCAGTCATAGGCATGATTCCGCAGGGCCTCGTGCTGCTTACCTCCACGGTGCTGGCCATCGCCACCACGCGCCTCGCCATGAAGAAGGTGCTCGTTCAGCAGAGCTACTGCGTCGAGACGCTCGCGCGCGTCGACGTGCTCTGCCTCGACAAGACCGGCACCATCACCACGGGCCGCATGCTGGTATCGCGCACGACCGGCGCCGATCCCGCAGCGCCGCAGGCCGGCTCGGATGCCGCTCTTGCGTCCTTTGTGACCATCGCCGAGGCTAACAAGCTCGATGCGAACGACACCTCGCGCGCGATCATGGCATATGGCGCCACGAAGGGTGTCCCTCCCGAACCTGCCGTGCGCACCATCTCGTTCAACTCGGCCTATAAGTACTCCGGGTGCGTCACCGCGGACGGCAGGTCGCTCATCATGGGCGCGCCGCGCTTCATTCTTACCGACGACGACCCTGCGCTCAAGATGCTCGGTGCGTTCGACCCCATCGAGCGCGTGCTCGTGACCTGCGAGGTCGACGGCTTCGACGAGCATGGCAAGGCGCTGGGGGAGAAGAGGCCCCTCGGCTTCGTCTCCATCCGCGACGAGATCCGCCCCTCCGCCCCCGATACCGTGCGCTTCTTCGCGGAGCAGGGCGTGGAGCTGCGCGTCATCTCGGGCGACGACCCCCGCACTGTCTCGGCGATCGCCAAATCCGTGGGCATCGACCATGCGGAGCTCGCCATCGACGCCTCCAAGCTCACGACGCCCGAGGAGCTTGCGGCTGCCGTGCGCGGCGCGCGCGTCTTCGGCCGCGTCACGCCCGAGCAGAAGCGCCAGATTGTCAAGCTCCTGCAGGCGGGCAAGCACGTAGTCGCCATGACGGGCGACGGTGTGAACGACGTGCTCGCGCTCAAGGAGGCCGACTGCTCCATCTCGGTCGCATCC
>CAMNAH010000197.1 GCA_946530775.1 uncultured Coriobacteriales bacterium | reverse complement strand
TAGTAGGAGTAGGCGCGCGCCTTGCGCATGCGCTCGAACGCGGGGATTCCCGCCCACACCATGGAGGGAAACGCGAATAAGGGCAGGTAGAGCGGCCCGAAGATGAGCGACTGGATGCAATGGCCGTATTCGTGCACAAGCAGCTGCTCCTGGCGCTTCTCCATGAAGGCGCGCGTCTGCGGACGGTCGGCGCCGGCGAGGTAGTCGGGGATGAAGATGAACGGCCCGAGCGAGAGGCCGCGCCGCGATGCCCACTTGGTCACATAGGCGCAGCGGAACCGCATGCTCTTGTCGCCGGGCACGAACGCATACATGAGCGCGCCGGCGATCGTCTGGGGAAGGCCCCACACCAGCTGCACCGCATTGAACGCAACGTTTTTGGCTACACTCGACATGGTGCAAGTATAGCCGTGCGGGAGGTCGGATGGCGGACGAGCCGCATACCATAGTCGCCTCGGAGCGAGCCTGGGCAGGCCGGGTGGTCGCCATCATCTCGATCTGCGACACCATTACGGCCGTGTTCGCGCTCTCGCTCTGGCCCTTCTCGATTCCCGTGGCGCTGCTCGTTTGGGTCTCGCTGTTCCTTGCCGCCATCGTGATCAGGCACCTCGCCCGTGGCGAGATCACCATCGGCCTCATCCCCATCGCAATCGCCACCGTAGGCCCCGTGGCGCTTGCCGCCTATCTCGACAAGGGCAACCTCTGGGGCCTCGCGGGCGCCGTCGCCGGCTTTGGCATGGCAGGCTTTACGCTCTCCTGGTTCGCGCGCATGGACCGGGCAACGAGGCCGAAGCTTGACGAGTCCGATCAGGGCACCGCGATCGTGCTCGGATGCGCCGTGAAGCGCGGACGCCCCACTCCCACGCTCGAACTTCGCCTCGAGGCGGCGCGGCAGCTCTGGTTGCGCCACCCGAACATCGTGTTCATCGTCACGGGCGGCGTATCCGATCCGCGCGAGCGCAGCGAGGCCGCCGTCATGGCGGATTGGCTCTCAGATGCGGGCGTTCCCGCCGATAAGATCGTCGTCGAGGACCGCGCGCTCAACACCGAGGAGAACCTCTCGAATGCCCGGACGCTGATCGGCGAGCGCGGACTTCCCTCCCCCATCTGGCTCGTCACGAGCGACTATCACATGTGGCGCGCCGCGGGAATCGCACGCGGCGTGGGCATCGAGACCGTCCCCTGCGCTGCGAAGACACCCTCGTCCTCGAGGCTCGTCCAGTGGTGCCGCGAGGTGCTTGTCATCTGCTTTGGCAGCTAGCGGTTCTCGTCCCCGCCGCTCCACACGCGGTCGATGAGCTTGCCTGCAAACGCGGCAAGTATCTGCTGGAAGAGCGTGCCCGCTGTCACCGGGAGCATGACCTCGCCGGGAAAGTACTGGGCTGCGAGCACGGTGCCCGCCGAGATATTGCGAAGCCCCGTCTCGAAGGTCATCGTCACCGCGCGGTCACGGCCCCGGCGAAGCAGGCGCGCTACGGCAAAGCCCATCAAGAACCCGCACGCGGAGAACACACCGATGAAGATCACCGCGCCCAGGTGCTCTACCGAGAGGTCGCGCATGTAGGGGGCAGCCGTCGTGGAGTTGGCGAGGATGACGAGCAGCAGCATGACCTTGGTGGCAGGCGCGAGCACGGGCGAGAGTTCACGCTTGCCCCACCCCCTGCCGAAGTGGTTCACAGCGGTTCCCGCAAGCGCGGGCACCGCGATCTGGGCGATCATCGAGCGCATCATGCCCGCGACGTCCACCTCGACGGTTGCGCCGAGCAGCACCTTGAGCGTGAGCGGGATCGTGATGGGCGAGAGCACGGTCGAGACGAGCAGCGTCGCCAAACCAAGCGACGGGTCGCCATCGTACATGCCGATCCACATGGTGGAGACAACCGCAACGGGCACGCAGTACTCCAGCACGATGCCCGTCACCAGATTGGGGTTGCCGCCGAAAACGAGCGACCCGATGAGGAAGGCCGCGACCGGCATGGCGATGGCCGAGAGCGCGAGGATGATGAACATGTCCTTGGGATGGGCGAAGGCATCAGCGAGCGTCTTGAAGTCGTTACCGAGCGACCCCTGGAAGGTGATGATGGCAAACATCGGCACTACAAGGGGCCTGAGCTGCGAGAACACATCGGGAAAGACAACAGCCAGAATCACGAGCACAGGCGATACCGCCGCATAATGGCGGCCGACGAAATCGCCGAATCTGAACCATGTCTGCACTGCCATCCCTCCTTCCAAACAGGTATTATCGCCCTTCGCGCAACGCCGCGTGGGGCATTGTCATGAAGCGGCAATTATCCCTTGCCTTTTAAATACCTACAAATTACTATGAATTAGGCAATTTTGCGGGATTCTCCCGCTGTTCCGATAGGAGAGGAAACTATGGCAGATTCGCTGCTCAAAGTAGCAGGTCTTTCCGCAGGTGCAGGCGACAAGCCCATCCTGCATGGCATCGACCTTGAGATCGCATCCGGCGAGACGCACGTGCTCATGGGCCCCAACGGCGCCGGCAAATCCACGCTCGGCCATGTCATCATGGGCGACTCCGCCTTCAACGTGACGGGCGGCTCCATCACATTCGACGGCATCGACGTCACCGAGAAGAGCCCCACCGACCGCTCGCTCGCCGGCATGTTCCTCTCCTACCACGCGCCTGTGGACATCCCAGGCCTTCC
>CAMNAH010000196.1 GCA_946530775.1 uncultured Coriobacteriales bacterium | reverse complement strand
CAGGAGATGACCAACATGATGGTGGGCCATCAGGTCGAGCTCAACATCGACCGCCCCGAGCCCGTGGACCCCAGGGACCGCATCCGCGTCGAGGGCCTCACCGTGGTCGACCGCGATGGCATCGTCAAGCTCGACGACGTCTCCTTCACCGCCAAGACCGGCGAGATCCTGGGCATCGCGGGCATCTCGGGCTGCGGCCAGAAGGAGCTGCTCGAGGCCATCGCCGGACTCCAGCACGTGGAGAAGGGCTCCATCGAATACATCCACCACGATGGTCGCGTCGAGAGCCTCATCGGCAAAGACCCGCTCGAGATCGCCTCGATGGGCGTGGCACTGTCGTTTGTTCCCGAGGACCGTCTGGGCATGGGACTTGTCGCCAGCATGGACCTCGCCGACAACATGATGCTGCGCTCGTTCCGCAACGGCCGCTCCATCTTCACCGACCGCAAGACCCCTGAGCACCTCGCCGAGAAAGTGGTCGAGGAGCTCGAGGTCAACACGCCGAGCGTTCACACCGCCGTGCGCCGTCTCTCGGGCGGCAACGTCCAGAAGGTTCTCGTGGGCCGCGAGATCGCCTCGTCGCCCAGGGTGCTCCTCTCGGCATACGCCGTGCGCGGCCTCGACGTCAACTCGTCGTACCTCATCTACGACCTGCTCAACGAGCAGAAGAAGAAGGGCGTCGCCGTGGTGTACGTGGGCGAGGACCTCGACGTTCTGCTCGAGCTCTGCGACCGCATCCTCGTGCTCTGCGGCGGCAAGGTGAGCGGTATCGTGGACGGCCGCGCCACCACGAAGAACGAGGTCGGACTCATGATGACCAAGCTGGGAGGAGGCGAGGCATAGGTGAAGGGCTTCCACATCACAAAACGCAAGGAGATGCCGCTGTGGCAGTCGCTGGCGGTGCGTTTCGGCGCTATCGTCATAGCGCTCGTCGTGTGCGGCATCATCACCGCCCTCACGACGGGCCTCAATCCCGTCGACGTGTATGCCACCATGCTCAAGGGTGCGTTCGGCACGCCGCGCAAGATTTGGACGCTCCTCCAGGAGCTGGCGATCCTGCTCTGCGTCTCGGTGGCGCTCACGCCGGCGTTCCGCATGAAGTTCTGGAACCTCGGCGGCGAGGGGCAGATCCTCATCGGCTGCTTCGCCTCGGCTGCCTGCATGATCCTGCTGGGCGACAAGGTTCCCAACGCCCTGCTCATCCTCATCATGTTCGTGACGTCCGTTGCCGCGGGCGCCATCTGGGCGCTCATCCCCGCCATCTTCAAGGCGCGCTGGAACACCAACGAGACGCTCTTCACCCTCATGATGAACTACGTTGCCACCCAGATCGTGGCCTATTTCGTCATCGTGTGGGAGGTTCCCAAAGGTTCCGGCAACATCGGCATCATCAACCAGAACACCGAGGCGGGCTGGTTCCCGATGGTCGGCGGTCAGAAGTACCTGCTCAACGTCATCCTGGTCGCCATCGTCACGGCGGTCATGTACATCTACCTCAACTACAGCAAGCACGGCTACGAGATCTCGGTTGTGGGCGAGAGCACCAACACCGCCCGCTACGTGGGCATCAAGGTCGAGAAGGTCATCCTGCGCACGCTTCTGCTCTCGGGTGCCATCTGCGGCTTCGCAGGCCTGCTGCTGGTTGCGGGCACCAACCACACCCTCACCACCACGCTTGCCGGCGGCCGCGGCTTCACGGCGGTCATGGTGGCGTGGCTCGCCAAGTTCAACCCGCTGGTGATGATCGCCTCGAGCTTCCTGCTGGTCTTCATGGGCAGCGGTGCGGGCGAGATCTCCACGGCGTTCGGCTTGAACCACGCCTTCGGAGACATCCTCACCGGCATCATCCTGTTCTTCATCATCGGGTGCGAGTTCTTCATCACCTACAAGATCAATTTCGCGAAGAAGGAGGGTGATCGCTGATGTTCGATCTGGTGTCCTTCATCCCGAGGGCCGTCGCCCAGGGCATCCCCCTTCTGTTCGGCAGCACGGGCGAGATCATCACCCAGAAGTCCGGCAACCTCAACCTCGGTATCCCCGGCGTTATGTACGTGGGTGCCATCTCTGGCGTCATCGGCTCGTTCCTCTATGAGCACAGCTTCGCCGATCCCTCCCAGATGAACGCCGTGCTCGGCGTGCTCATCCCGCTGGGCTGCTGCCTTTTGGGATCGCTTCTCATGGGCCTGCTCTACTGCTTCCTCACGGTGACGCTGCGCGCCAACCAGAACGTGACGGGCCTTGCCATGACCACCTTCGGCGTGGGCTTCGGCAACTTCTTCGGCGGCTCGCTCATCAAGCTCACGGGCGCCGAGGTTCCGTCCATCGCGCTCTCGAACACCAGCCGCCTCTTCCGCACCACGCTGCCCTTCGCGAGCAGCACGGGCTGGTTCGGCACGGTGTTTCTGTCCTTCGGCTTCCTCGCCTATGTCGCCATCATCATCGCGCTCGTGGCATCGTTCGTGCTGAACAGGACCAAGGTGGGCCTGCAGCTGCGCGCCGTGGGCGAGGATCCCGCCACGGCAGACGCCGCCGGCATCAACATCACGCGCTACAAGTACGTCTCCACGTGCCTGGGCTGCATGATCGCCGGCCTGGGCGGCCTGTACTACGTGATGGACTACGCCAACGGCGTGTGGTCCAACGACGCCTTCGGCGACCGCGGCTGGCTGGCCATCG
>CAMNAH010000195.1 GCA_946530775.1 uncultured Coriobacteriales bacterium | reverse complement strand
TCAAGGACATCGGCGGCTCCATGGGCCCGATCTACGGCACCTTCTTCGACACCCTTGCCGAGGACCTCAACGTGGATGCCTTCGACGCCATCGACCTCAAGCAGGCCTTCCAGGACGTCGTCGCGTCCCTCAAGGACCTCGCGGGCGCCAAGGAGGGCGATAAGACCCTCATCGACACCGCCGCTCCCGCTGCACGCGCCTTCGTCGGCGCGCTCGACGAGGGCAAGTCCCTCGGCGAGGCCCTCGACGCGCTGATCGCCGGCGCCGACGACGGCCTCGAGAGCACCCGCGGCATGCAGGCCAAGATCGGCCGCGCCGCACGCCTGGGCGAGCGCAGCATCGGTCACCTCGATGCCGGCGCCACGTCCTGCAACATCATCTTGAAGACGCTTGCCGAGCAGCTTGCCGCCAAGCTCTAAGGATGTAGGAACTGCCTAGCATCTCGGCCGGAGCCCCTGCGGTTCCGGCCGAGATTCTCCACTCGGGGGTACTCCCTTTTTAGAGAGCCTGCGTTTCTCCAAAAAGGGAGTATCCCCGAGTGGAGAATTCCACTGAACAGAAAGGCACAGCGATGATCAAGCTCGTCCTCACCGATATCGACGGCACCATCCTGCCCAAAGGGCAGAAGGTCGTCTCAGAGAACATGCGCGCCGCCATCCGCGCGGCACAGGATGCCGGCATCACCGTGGGCGTGGCAACCGGCCGCGCCGTATCGGGCGTGCTGCCCACCTTCGAGGGCGACACCGCCTGCGTGCAGACGGCGCTTGCCACCAACGGCATGCAGGTCTACCTCGATGGCGAGCTCATCCACGAGGAGTACCTCGACCACGACGAGCTCGTCAACATCGTCGAGGTCGTGCGCGAGATTCCGGGAGCGGGCTTCATCTGCTTCGGCGGCCCCCAGGTGAACGAGGTCTATCTCGTCGCCGGCACGGTGGAAGACCTCATGCCCGTCTTTCCCTCCTATGCCTCGAAGGCGCAGCCCGCAGACGCCGTGCCCGATTTTGCAATCGTCAAGGCCAACGTCTTCATCAACAGCGACATGGCTGCCACGCAGGACCTCATCGCACTTTTGCGCGAGAAGGTTCCCGGCATCGGCTTCAACCTGCCCATGGCCGGTTTCCTCAACGTGGTGCCGCTCGGCTACAGCAAGGCCACGGGCATCGACTACCTCTGCGAGTCACTCGGCATCTCGCTCGACGAGGTCATGGTCTTCGGCGATGGCGGCAACGACCTCGAGATGATCGAGCACGTGCCCAACTCGGTCGCCGTTGCCAACGCTGCGCCCGAGATCCTCGACGCGGCCCGCTACCATATCGGGCCCTGCACCGACGAGCCCGTCGCCGATGTCCTGCTCGCTCTCGCGGCGGGCGAGAACCCGTTTGCGGAGTAGGGGAGAAGCGCTATGTTCGAAGCCGTCATCTTCGATATGGATGGCCTGATGGTCGATACCGAGAAGGTCTGGGAGCGCTCCAAGATGCGCGAATGCGAGCGCCTGGGCGTGCCCTTCTCGCATGAGTTCGACAGCCTCACGCGCGGTACCTCGGGAAGGACCTTCGTGCGCGTGGTGGAGGAGCATTTCGCCTCGATCGGCTACCCCGGCGTCGATGGCCAGCAGTTCCTCGATGATATCTGGGGCATGGCCGACGACGCATTCGAAGAGGGGGGCGTCGAGAAGAAGCCCGGCTTGGACGAGCTGCTCGTGTGGCTTGCTGAGCACGACATCCCCCGCGCCGTGGCATCCGGCAGCAAGCTCGTGCAGGTTGAGCATCACCTGTCGCTGCTCGGCCTGCTCGACAAGTTCACGATGGCCGTTTCGGGCTTCGATATCGAGAATTCCAAGCCCGCGCCCGATATCTTCCTCAAGGTTGCGCGCGAGCTGGGCAGCAACCCCGCGACCACGGTGGTGCTCGAGGACAGTGTGAACGGCATCAAGGCCGCGCATGCGGGCGGGTTCATCCCCATCATGGTGCCCGACCGCGACACGCCCGAGGAAGCGGGCGGCCTCTACCGCTACGTGTGCACGGACCTTCTCGAGGTACGCGATTTGCTCGCTTCAGGTGCCGTTTGATAACAGGGGTCGCTGCCCCTCCACCATCTCCAAATACAAGAAAACGCCCTCCGATCGGAGGGCGTTTCCCTATACGTGCGTGCGGATCGTTCGAATAGCGGAGGGACTAGTCGATCTTGCCGCCGTTCTTCTCGTACTGGCTCTTCTTGAAGAGCACGAAGAGGATGCCGCCGACAACGGCGCCGGCGAGGATCGCGAGGACCCACTGGAGCCCGTTGGTGACGACGGGGAGCACCAGGAAGCCGCCGTGAGGAGCGGGATCGTGGACGCCCAGGAGCAGCGAGCCGATGGCGCCGATGGAGGAGCCGAGCATCATGATGGGCATGACGGGCCAGATGTTCTTGGTCATGAAGGGGATGGCGCCCTCGGTGATGTGGGTGCAGCCCAGGACGAAGTTGACGAGGCCCGCGTTGAAGTCGTCCTCGGAGAAGTACTTGCGGCCGACGGTGACGGCGAAGGTGGTGATCAGCGGCGGGACGATGCAGGCGGCGGACACGGCGGCCATGATGGCGGTGCCGGAACCGTCGGTGATGCCGGCTGCGACATCGGCGCCCATGAGAGCGGTGCCGGTGACGTAGGCAGCCTTGTTGACCGGGCCGCCCATGTCAAACGCGCACATGCAGCCGAT
>CAMNAH010000194.1 GCA_946530775.1 uncultured Coriobacteriales bacterium | reverse complement strand
CGCGCGCCCGCGTGGTCGCCATCGAGGACAGCATGGACCTCGCCTTCTACGACGACCTGCTCGTGGAGTGCGGCAAGAAGAGCATCGCGCCCGCCTTCCCGCGCCTGCACGGCGACATCGCCATCATGCGCATCGTCAAGGACGAGGAGGAGCTCGAGCTCCTGCGCGAGGCTCAGAGGATCACCGACGATGCCTTCGAGCACATCTGCGGCTTCATCAAAGTGGGCATGACCGAGAAGGAGATCCGCGTCGAGCTCGAGAACTACATGCTCACGCACGGCGCGGACGGCCTCTCGTTCGACTCCATCATCGCCGCCGGCCCCAACGGCGCCAACCCCCACGCGCAGCCGAGCGACTACCGCGTCCAGAAGGGCGACTTCATCGTCATGGACTACGGCGCGCTCTACCGTGACTACCATGCCGACATGACCCGTACGGTCATCATGGGCGAGCCCACCGAGGAGCAGCGCCATGTCTACGACATCGTGCGCCTCGCGCACGAGACCTGCGCCGCTACCGCCAAGCCCGGCTGCATCGGCAAGGACATCCACAACCTCGCCGTGAAGGTCATCTCCGAGAACGGCTACGGCGAGTACTTCGGCCACGGCCTCGGCCATGGCGTGGGCCTCGAGATCCACGAGAAGCCTGTCTTCGGCCGTACCTACGAGGGCAAGGTCCCCGTGGGCTCCGTCATCACCGTCGAGCCCGGTATCTACCTCCCGGGCCGCTTCGGCATCCGCCTCGAGGATACGGGCGTCATGACCGAAGAGGGCTATGCGCCCTTCGCAAACTCGCCACATGAGCTGGTCGTCATCGATTGCGACTAGGTTTTTCGCTATACTCGATTGGTTATGAAATATCCGGCTCGACCGGAACAGGACGAAAGGTAACTCCCATGGCAACTCTCGGCATCACCGATCTTAAGAAGGGCCTTGGTGTCAACATCAAGGGCAAGGATTGCGTCATCCTCGAGGCTCAGCACGTCAAACCGGGCAAGGGCAACACCTATGTGCGCACCAAGTACCGCGACATCCGCACCGGCCGCGTGAACGAGGAGAACTTCCAGCAGTCCGCCAAGTTCGAGAGCGTCAACATGCAGACCCGCGAGATGCAGTACCTCTACAACGCGGACGGCATCTACTACTTCATGGACAACGACACCTATGACCAGGTCGAGGTTGAGGAGGCCGTCATCGGCGACGACGCCAAGTGGTTCAAGGAGAACGACGTCTGCCTGCTGCAGTATGCCAACGGCGTGCTCTTCAACGTGCAGCCGCCCATGTTCATCGAGGTCGAGATCATCGATACCGACCCTGGCTTCAAGGGCGACACCGTGCAGGGCGGCGGCAAGCCTGCCACCATCGAGACCGGCGCTGTCATCCAGGTGCCGATGTACCTCAACGTGGGCGAGCGCATCCAGGTCGACACCCGCGACGGCAAGTTCGTCAAGCGCATCTAGCAGCTGCTCACACGCGCTTCGAGCCCCGTGCATCCGCGCGGGGCTTTTTCGTGGGGCGGGGCGACCCTGTTCCCGTCTCGAGGGCAAACGACTATACTTTATCTGTTAGAAGGAAACTGCTTCGCGCCCAGGCGCGCGTATCGACGGCAGGAGGTCACAGGCAATGGCAGCAGATGAGCTCTTCATCTCTGGAATCGGCATTTCTCGCAGCGTGGTGAGCGCGATCGTCGCGCGCGCCGTCGAGCATATCGAGGGCGTTGCATCGGTGGGCGAGAAGGACTTCGCCGCCAATCTCGTCTCGGTGTTCACCAAGAGCGCCAACCCCGCGGTCGAGCCCGTCGAGGCGAGCGTCGTCGACGACAAGCTCAACATCGTCCTGCACCTCGCGGTCTTCTACGGCTATCCCTTCACCAAGCTCGCCGAGGAAGTGCGCACTGTCGTCGCCGAGGCCATCCGCGGCCAGGTGGGCTATGAGGTTGGTACCATCGACGTGTGCATCGACAGCCTCGTCTTCCCCAAGGAGTAGCGAGTTTGGGCACCTATAAGTTCTCCGAGCGCACCCGCGCCCGCATCCAGGCCCTCCAGCTGCTCTTCCAGGCAGAGGCGGTGGGCCGCTCCGTCGAGGATGTCCTGGACGGCGAGTACGTTCTGTTCGACAGCGACCTCGACGAATACATTCCCGAGCCCGATGAGTACGCGCTGCGCCTCGCCCTCGGCGTGGACGGCATGCGCCACGCGCTCGACCGCGCCATCGCGCGCCACAGCCATTCGTGGAGCATCTCGCGCATGCCCGCGGTCGACCTCAACCTCATGCGCATCGCGCTCTACGAGATGGCCTGCGTCGACGAGGTCGAGATTCCCGTCGCCATCGACGAGGCCGTCGAGCTTGCCAAGGCGTTCGGTTCCGATGACACGAGCCGCTTCATCAACGGCCTGCTCGGCCGCCTTGCCGCCGAGATCGAGGCCGGCACCGATGTGCTCGCAAACGATGAGGGCGCAGAGAAGGACGAGGCCTAGCATGGCGAAGAAGGTCGATATCTCCAGCTACCAGACGTTCGGCCAGATCAGCGACCGTCTCGATGACATCGTGTCCGCCGTGCGCGACAAGGACATCTCGCTCGAGCGCTCGCTCGACCTCTTCGACGAGGCCATCGCGCTCGGTTCCAAGGCCGTCGACATGGTCGATGCCACCGATTTCTCGCCCGAGGAGGAGGCCCGTCTCGCCCAGAGCGAGGACGAAGCTCCCGCCGAGGACGCCGAGGTGCCC
>CAMNAH010000193.1 GCA_946530775.1 uncultured Coriobacteriales bacterium | reverse complement strand
GGCGTAACGAGTACCGCAGTTTTTAAGCGGGGGTTCGAGTACATAGGCTGCAAAATCGCAGGTACGTGAGCCTGGGTCTATGGGGCGCCCGTTAAAAGGTGCGGTACTCGTGAGACTGTGGCACCAAAACGCATCTAGAACCGCGGCAGGATGGCCGGGATGATGATGCGCGTGAAGAAGACCAGCCACACGGCGGCGACGCAATAGCCTGCGATGACGTCCGAGAAGTAGTGGACGCCCAGATAGACGCGGCTCATGCCCACCATGATGACCACGAAGAACAGCGCAAGCGACCAAAGCCTGCGCAGCACCACGTCCTTCTCGTAGCGCCAGATGAGCCAGATCATGAATCCGTAGAACGCAACCGCCACCATGGAATGGCCGGAGGGGAAGCTGTAGCCGCTCTCGGCGATAAGGCGGAAGCCCTCGGGGCGCGGTCGCTGCACGATCTCCTTGAGCGCGAAGTTCAGCGCAACGATGCCCACCAGGTTGGCCGTGGCAAAACGTCCCGGCATGCGCCCCGGCGAGAACGCCGCGACGATGACGAGCATGACGGCGAGCACGACGGGGGAGGAGAGGCTGGTGAACGACTGCATGATGGGCGTGAGCCAGTCTCGGCGCAGGCGCACCACGAAGAACTGGTAGGCGATGCCGTCGATACGGCGGATATCGCCCGACATGACGTTCTGGAGCAGGTACAGGAAGACGATCAGCGCAATGGACAGCGCGACGACAAGCCCGTTCTCGCGGACCAGTCGCAACGTTGTGCGGCCCAGGCCGCCCTGCTTGCCGGCCTTCTCGGTCTTCTCGACCTTCTCGTCTGCCATCACGCCTCCTCTCCTGCTTGGTATGCACAACGGCATGCCAGTGCGGCATGCCGTCGGAGTCGCCGTGCTATAAGGATATACCAGCTGCGCGCCCCTGGGGGCATGCGCTGCTACAGGTTGGCGTTGATCTCGGCCTCGAGATCGGCCTTGGCCCTGTTGCCCGTGAGGGCGAGCGCGGGCTGGCCGCTCTTGAAGAGGATGACCGTGGGGATGGAGACGATGTTGAAGCGCATGGCAAGGTCGCCCTCGTCATCGACGTTGCACTTGTAGAAGTCGAACCTGCCCACGTTCTCCTCGGCGATCTGCTCGAGGGTGGGGCCGAGCGCACGGCAGGGACCGCACCAGGGCGCCCAGAAGTCCACGAGGACGGGCAGGGTGCTGTTGGCGATGATATCGTCGAACGTCTGGGTGGTGATCTCGTTTGCCATGATTGGCTCCAATCGGTGGGGTGGAACGCGATGATTCTTCGATACAAGAGGTATACCCGAATTACAATGTTCTAGTACGGCGATTTCTGGAGGATTCATGGCGCGGGACCGTGCATCTCTCAAAGAGGCCTATGCGGGCAAGACGCGGGCCGAGGTTGCCCTGCTCGAGGAGCGGGGCGTGCTCTTGGTTGGCAATGCGTTCTCCTCGGTGACGCTGGTCAAAGGCGCGCCCGAGGCCGATGACGCCGCGCCCTTCTCGGGCCCGGACGGCAAGGCGCTGCGCGATTCGCTCATCGCGCTGGGCTATGCGCCCGAGGACTGGAACGCGTTTCTCGCCTGCACGGCCGATGGCGTGCCGCTTTCAGAGGAGCTTTTCTTGAGGACGATCGTCGTCCTCGATCCCGCCACGCTCATCCTCTGCGATGAGCCAGCCGCCGATCTCGCACGAAACGTTTTTGCGCCAGAGCTCTCGGAACTCGCAGACTTCGATGCCGCCATGCTCGTACCCGGCACGCTTGCGACTGTTCGCGGTATGCGCATCATGAACCTGGGCGGGTTCGCCGATGCGTTGGGCGATAATCATGAGAAGCAGATCATGTGGCACCGTCTTAAGAAACTGCCGCCATTGGGCGAGCCGTACTAACGATCATGTCAACCAAGGAGGGGCACAGCATGAGCACAATCAAGGCACCGGTCGATCCCACCACATGCGCAGCGTGGAAGGCGCTCGAGGCGCATAAGGCCGCGCTTGAGGAGAAGGGCATCAGCCTCAAAGACTGGTTCGCAGAAGACCCTGAGCGCGTCTCGAAGTTCTCGTTCGACGTGGCCGACCTTCACTTCGATTTCTCCAAGAACCTTGTGACCGACGAGACCATCGCGCTGCTCGCGCAGCTTGCCCGCGAGATGGGCATCGAGGAGCGTCGCGACGCCATGTATGCTGGCGAGCACATTAACACCACCGAGGACCGTGCGGTGCTGCACACGGCGCTTCGCCGTCCCAAGAACGAGTCCGGCACGCTTATCGTTGACGGGCAGGATTGCGTTGCCGACGTGCATGAGGTGCTCGACCGCATGTACGACTTCGCCGACCGCGTGCGCTCGGGCGCATGGCGCGGCGTCACCGGCCACAGCATCAAGAACGTGGTCTCCATCGGCATCGGCGGCTCCGACCTCGGCCCGGTCATGGTCTACGAGAGCCTGAAGCCCTACCTCGACGGCCCCTCGGTGCGCTTCGTCTCGAACATCGACCCCAACGATATGGCCGAGAAGCTCCGCGGGCTCGATCCCGAGACCACCCTCGTGATCGTGGTCTCCAAGACCTTCACCACGCTCGAGACCATCACCAATGCCCGCGAAGCCCGCACCTGGCTGCTCGACACGCTGCGCGAGCAGGGTGCCATCAACAACACGCCCGAGGCTGAGGCCGACGCCGTCGCCCACCACTTCGTGGCCGTCTCCACCAACCTCGAGCTCGTGGCCGACTTCGGCATCGACC
>CAMNAH010000192.1 GCA_946530775.1 uncultured Coriobacteriales bacterium | reverse complement strand
TGGCAAGCATCTTCCAGCCGAGCTTGGTGTGGACGCACACGGGGATGTCGTAGGCGAAGATGGGGGCGTCGAGCTCGGCGTGGAGGATGCGGAAGTGCTCCTCGACCTCGACGGGGCCGCCAAGCGCATAGAAGGGCGCCGTGGCGACCAGCGCGTCGGCGCCCAGGGCGATGGCGCGCTTGCCCTGCTCGATCACGCGCTCGGTCTCGGTGTCGATGATGCCCACGAGCACGGGCACGCGATGGTCGACGATGCGCACGGCCTCGCGCACGACCTGGTCGCGGCGCTCGTCGGTGGAGAAGACGACCTCGCCCGAGGAGCCGAGGAAGAACAGGCCGTCGACGCCGCCGTCGATCATGTAGTTGATGAGGCGCTCGAAGGACGGGATATCGAGCTCATGGTCGGGGGTATCGGGAACGACGACGGGCGGGATGACGCCGGTGAATCTCTTGTCTGCACTCATGAATTTCTCCTATCTGTCAGAGGTGCATGAACGACAGTAGCGCGTTTTCGAAGGCGTTGACGCGCTCGTGACCATATTTCGGATAATCGATACGCTTGAGGTCGGCGATGCGGGAGGCGAGCTCGTCCTGCGCCTCGGGCGAGGAGACCTCGTCCATACGGCAGATTCCGAGCAGCACCGGGCATTCTATGGCGGGAGCGTCTTCGAGCAGCTCGGAGCCGACGACCGGGTTGATGGCCGCGGCCTTCGCGAGGTCGAACTCGGATGCGACGGCGAGCGCGATGGTGCCGCCGAACCCCTCGCCGAAGGCGATGACCGGAAGTCCCGTCTCTTGATGCGCGACGAACTCGGCAAGGGCGCGGCCGTCGGCAATGCCCTGCGCTAGGTCAACATCGGACGAGCGGTTCTCGAGCTCGTAGACCTCGTACCCCAAGGCGGTGTAGCGCGTGATATGGTGCCAACCCCTCGGCAGGATGCCATGGTCGTGGAAGAGCAGCACCGTCGCACGGGCGCGCGTTGCCACGGGAAACGCATGGCGCACCATGAGCAGCTCCCCATCGTCCGCGAGGATACCGAAAGGCTCCCAGGAGCTCCTGTTGCGATCATAGAAGTCGGGGATCATGTCGTCGAACGCGGCGATCTCCTCATGGCCGAAGCCCTCGAAGAAATGGCGCTCCTTCTCGCAGGCAAGCTGGTTGTAGACGGCGTCCTGCGTCTTGGGCGGGCAGATGGTGTCGGCCGTGCCCGTGCCGAAGAGCACCGGGCAGCGCATGAGATGCGCGAACGAGGCCGTATCGATGTAGGCGAGCTTGCCGAACCACTCGTCCTCGCGCGAGCCGTCCGGATCGAACCAGCGCGAGTAGTAGCGCAGGCCCTCGTAGGCGATCTCGTCGGCGCCGAGCTCGAACACCTGCCGGTAGTCGGAGAGGAACGGATAGAGGATCGACGCCTTGGCGATGAGGTCGGAGTTGAGCGCGCAGCAGGCGATGCCCATGCCGCCGCCCTGGCTCGCGCCGTTGACATAGACGCGCGTAAGATCGATGCCCTCGAGCTCGCGCACGATGCGGCAGAGGATGCGCACGTCCTGGTAGAGGCGCACGTAGTACATATCCTCGATCGGACCGTCCAGGCCGGCGATGATGTGGCCCGAAACGGTGGTGCCGAGAAACCCGCCCACATCCTGGCTCTTGCCGCCCTGCCCGGGATTATCGAGCGCGATGAGGGCGCATCCCATACCTGCGAACGAGGATTGCTCGAACCAGCTGCGCGTGGCACCGGGATACCCGTGGAACTGCAGCACGAGCGGCAGCGGCTCCGACGAGCGCGGCTTCACGTACTTGGCATAGAGGCGCGCGCCGCCCATGCCGGTGAACCAGAGGTCGAGATAGTCAACGGTCTCGAACGAGGGAATCTCGGATGCGGTTATCTCGTAGTCGAGCTCGATGGCGTCCGCCTCGGCCATGCGGGCCTGCCAGAACGCATCGAAGTCATCGGGAACGGGCGTGAGGCCCGTATAGAGCTGCTCCAAAGGAACACCCTCCCATGCTGTAAGAGGCGCGCCCGAACGGACGCGCCTCTTCGCTGATAAGGCTTATGCCCTACTCCCCCAGCTTGGGGTGCAGCAGCGACGGCGCGGCTGCAAGCAGGGTCTTGGTGTACTCGTCCTGCGGGTCGTTGAAGACCTGCTCGGCAGTACCTTCCTCCATGATCTGGCCATGGTTCATGACCACGATGCGGTCGGAGATGTAGCGCTCCGTCTGGATGTCGTGGCTGATGAAGACCATCGCGAGGCCGAGCTCCTGCTTGAGGTCGGTCAGGAGGTTCAGGATCTGCGCGCGGACCGAGACGTCGAGGGCCGACGTAGGCTCGTCGGCGATGATGACGTCGGGGTTGAGCGACAGGGCGCGGGCGATGGCGACGCGCTGGCGCTGGCCGCCGGAGAGCTGGCCGGGAAGCACGTACATGGCGGAGCTGGGCAGGCCGACGAGGCCGAAGAGCTCCTGGATGCGCGCCTCGCGCTCGTCCTCGGTGCCCACGGCATGCACGGTCAGCGGGTCGAGCAGCTGGTCATGCACGGACATGCGGGGGTTCAGCGCCGTGGCGGGGTTCTGGAAGACCACCGAGACCACGCGGCCGATCTTCTTGCGGAGGTCGGCGGTGCGCTTGGTGACGTCCTCGCCCTTGAAGTAGACGTGGCCGTCGGTGGGCGACTGCAGGCCGCACATGACGTTGGCCGTGGTGGACTTGCCGCAGCCCGACTCGCCCACGATGCCGATGGTCTCGCCCGGCA
>CAMNAH010000191.1 GCA_946530775.1 uncultured Coriobacteriales bacterium | reverse complement strand
GGTTCATGAACTTGGGCGAGAAGATGGTCTTGTCGATGGCGAAGATGATGACCATGGCAACGCCGCCGGTCACGATGGTGGTGACGATGTTGCGCACGCCGTCGGGCAGGTTGAAGCCCATCGGGCCCGTGACGGGATTCCAGATGCAGGTGAACAGGTTCATGATGAAGAACACGGCAAGCGCGCCGGCGAAGTGGCAGAGGATCTGCGGAACCACGGGGCCCTTGCTCTTGAACGTGATGTTGCGCTGCAGCGGGAAGTTGATGATCTCGCCGATCATGATGGTCGCGAAGTTGGCGAGCGTGAAGGCCAGGCCGCCATCGGCAGCGCTGTTGCCGATGACGTTGAGCACGAGGGGCACGCCGGCGATGTTGACGTTGATGGCGGGCCAACCCCACTCGGCGGTGCCGACCATGCCGGCGAACAGGGCGGGCAGGAAGGTGAGCAGGGCCCACTTGATGAAGGTGACCACGTAGCTGAAAAGAACGAACAGGCCGCCCTCGCGGATCCACTGCGCCGCCTTGGGGTGCTTCTCGGCGAAATCGTTCATAAAGCTCATATCGGTTTCCTTTCTGGGAGCTGGCTATTTAGACAGCTTGGCGGCGAACTGGTTGTTCTTGACGAGGTTGCTCACGAACGCGAACAGGATAGGAGCGAGCACCCAGAGGATCCAGACCAGGATGCCGAGGCCCCAGCGATGGGCGAAGATGCCGATGAGCAGGAACGGGATGATGCCGATGAGGCCCCAGCCCTTGGCCTCGCGCACGAGCGCGTCCACAAGGCCCATGTCGGCCATGCCGCCGGCCATCTTGCCGATGGCGCGTAGGGGCATGTTGTAGATGAACAGGGCGTTGAGGTCGGGCGCGCCCTTCTTGTAGGAGCTGTTCACCAGCGAGGTCACGATGGCGGAGACGAGCATCAGGATGGGCGAGCGGCTCTTGCCCAGATCGCGGAAGCAGATGTTGCGGTCGATCGGGGTCTCCTTGGACGGGATGGCGTGGCCGAGCAGGGCGGCGAACTGCGCATCGGGCACGTTCTTGACGGCGCCGGACTCGTAGCACGACACATCGAGGCCCTCGTAGGGGTTGGGGGCGCCGGTGCCCTCGACGTCGATCTTGGTGATGAGGCGGATGTCATCGGAGGCCGCGCCCACGCGCAGGTCGTAGGTGCCGCCCTCGATCTCCCACTTGTTGGTCTTGACGTTGAAGTAGCGGAAGGCCTTGTCGTCGATCTCGATGAGGACGCGCTTGGACTCGCCGGGCTCGAGCGTGGTCTTGGCGAAGCCCTTGAGCTCCTGTTCGGGGCGGAAGACCTTGTGGTTGGGCAGCGCCACGTAGAGCTGGCTGATCTCGGTGCCGGCAACCTTGCCGGTGTTGGTCAGCGTGAACTCGACGCCCTCGTTCACAATGGCGAGGTCGGAGTACTCGAACGTGGTGTAGGAGAGGCCGAATCCGAAGGAGTAGGCCGTGGGGATGCGGTTGGTGAGGAAGTAGCGGTAGCCGACGTAGAGGCCCTCGCGGTACTCGGAGGTGAGCTCCTCGCTGGGGAACTTGCCGGCGGTGGGCACGTCGGAGTAGCGGACGGGCCAGGTCTCGGCGAGCTTGCCGGAGGGATTCACGCGGCCGGTGAGCACGTCGGCTGCGGCGGAGGCGCCGGCCTGGCCGCCGAGGGCGCAGTACACCACGGAGGCGGCGTTGTTGGTCCAGTCGGTCTCGATGGAGCTGCCGCAGAAGAGCATGACCACGACGTTGGGGTTGACGTTGCGCACCTTGGAGAGGAGCTCGGTCTGGTTGGCATCGAGGGTCATGCGCATGCGCTCGGCGCCCTCGGACTCGTTGACCTCGGAGAGGCCGAGGCACATGATCACGACGTCGGCCTGACGGGCGAGGTCGATGGCGGCATCGGCCATGGCGGTGTTGGGCTGGCCGTCGCGCTGGAAGCCGCGCTCGTAGCCGATGAGCTTGATGGACTCATCGGCCTGGGCGACCTCGAGCAGGGTGTCGAGCTTGGTGCAGTTGACCAGCGAGGAGCCGGCGCCCTGATAGCGCGGGGTCTCGGCGTAGTCGCCGATGAGGGCGACGGTCTTGGTGGGATCGAGCGGCAGCAGCGGGGTGCCGTCGACGGGCTCGTTCTTGAGCAGGACGATGCCCTTGGCCGCGATCTCGCGGGCGAGCTCGTGGTGGGCGTCGATGTCGAACGACTTGGGATAGAGCTTCTTGGCGGCATCGGTGGTGATGATGAGCTTGAGGGCCTCCTCGACGCGGGCGTCGACGTCGGCGATGGAGAGCTTGCCGGAGTTGACGGCGTCGACGAGCTCGCGGGCGGAGTTGTAGCCGGGCGCGGGCATCTCGAAGGCGGAGCCTGCGGCAACGCCGGCAACGTGGTCGTTGGAGCCGCCCCAGTCGGTGACGACGGCGCCGTTGAAGCCCCACTCGCCGAAGAGGATGTCCTTGAGCAGGTGCTTGTTCTCGTTGGCATAGGTGCCGTTGACCAGGTTGTAGCTGGTCATGATGTTCTTGGGATCGGACTCCTTGACCACGATCTCGAAGCCGGTGAGGTAGATCTCGCGCAGGGTGCGCTCATCGAGCACGGAGTCGGACGCCTGGCGGCGGGTCTCCTGCTGGTTGCAGGCGAAGTGCTTGGGGCAGGCGGAGAGGCCCTTGTTCTGGATGCCGCGCACGTAGCCGGCGGCCATCTTGCCGGCGAGGTAGGGATCCTCGGAGATGTACTCGAAGTTGCGGCCGCAGAGCGGGTCGCGCTTGATGCAGA
>CAMNAH010000190.1 GCA_946530775.1 uncultured Coriobacteriales bacterium | reverse complement strand
GTCCGAAGCGGTCCATGATGGTGTGGAACAGGCCGGAGGCGCCGGTCTCGAAGATGGGGTCGACCATGATGATGCCGTCGGCGGTGAACATCTTCCAGGCGAGCCAGTCGAAGTCATCCTTGTGGATGCACCTGTTGCCACGGCCGCTCATGTGGGACTTGACGCAGGCGATGCAGCCGGTGCAGTGCTTGATGTCGAGATCCTGAGCGCGGATGAACTCGACCTCGCAGCCAGTCTCCTCGGCGCCCTTCAGGACTTCCTTGCAGACGCATTCGTTGTTGCCGTTCTTGGTGCCGAACGAGATGCCGAGAACCTTGGTCATGTCTTTCCCCTCTCCAATAATTGGCGGTTATATCAGCAAACCTCTGATAATAAAAATGGTACGGGGAAAGCCGTTGTGCAATCGTCCTAAAGGTACTACAGGCTCGTTTGCACTATCGGTCAAGTGACTAATGCATCATGCGTGCTCGTGATAGGTGAACGAGCGCCGCCATTCCTCGGGCATCTGCATCCCGTCGTAGAGCATCTGGTTGCCCATGCCCTCGAGGAAGCGCGTGGAGAAGGCCACAGCCAGCCTGTCCTCGCCGTTCTTGAGGTCGAGCAGGAAGAGCTCGGCGATCTTGTTGACGCGGTAGAAGTAGGTGTTGCGGTGCACGTTGAGCGCCTTCGCGGCCTCGGCGGGGCTGCCGGGGAACTCAACCGTGCGGCAGGCGGTCTCGAGGTAGGCGGTGCCGTGGTCGGCATCGTAGAGCTGCATGGCCACCACGCGCTTATCGAGCATCATGTCGGCCTGGCCGAAGGTCTTCGCGAGGCTCGCGAGCACGGCGTAGCGGTGCTTCCAGAAGTAGATGATCGGGCCGTCGTCGTCGATGTGCGATGACATGAGGTCGCGGATCTGCACGTAGCGGTCGCGGGCGAAGCCGATCTGCTCGAAGGGCTCGCTCACATAGGCGGTGAGGCCGTTCTGCGCGAGCGTGTGCAGGAACTCCTTGCGCTGCCCGAGGATGCGCTCCGCGCGGTCGTAGCCGTCCCAGCCGGCGCACATGCGCGGGCCCAGCGAGAGGAACACCACCAGGCTGCCGTCGCGCTGCGTCCAGAGGCTGTTGCGGAAGGCGTGGCCCACGCGGGCGGCGATGCGCTGGAGGTGCCCGCGCGAGATCTCGCGCTCGGATTTGAGCTGCATGAGCACGTAGGTCTCGTCGAGGGGCATGGAGCTCAGCGTGAGCTGGGCGCGCATGGTCTTCTCGTTGGCGAAGGTATCGCCCAGGATGTCGTCGAGCACGGTGGAGCCCGACCCGGCGCGCTCGCCGGCGATGCCCAGCTTGTCGATCATGATGGCCGCGAGCGATCCCGCGAAGTCCACGAGCTCGAGGTCGGTCTCGGTGATGGTGCGGTCCTGCTCGAGCAGGTCGAAGCGGCCCATCTCCATGTGGTGGAACGAGATGATGGAGGTAACCCAGCGCTGGCCGAAGCGCGGGTTCTCGGAGATGATCGAATGGCCGATGCGGCGCACGTCGTCCAGGATGCCCGCGCTCTCGAGCTCGGCGTTGACCTCCTCCGACACGTAGCCCTGGTTGATCTCCTCGAGCACGTCGGCGCGGTCCTCGGGAAACGACCCCGCGCTCGCCAGCAGGCGGCGGTCGGAGTTCACGATGAGCAGCGGGTTCCCGAGCACCTCATGGATCTTATCGGCGAAGCGCTGGATGTCGTAGGAGCTCCGAAACGCCGTATAGAGGCGCTTGCGCTGGAGGTCGAGATAGATGTGGCGTTCGGGCAATTGCCCGAAATGCTCGCGGAACAGCTCGTAGCCGCCGGGCGCCGCGCAGAACAGCACACGGTCGTCGGGGCGCGTCGCGCGCTCGGGAAGCGTCTCCCCGCAGAAGACGAGCGTGAGTCCGAGATGCCCCTCGGGCGCGGTCTCCGTGCCCTCGGGCGCGAGCATGAGCAGCTGGTCGAACGACATGTCGAAGGTATCGGCAGGGTAGGTGAAGACATCTTCCTCGAGATCGACCCCACGGCCATCGAGATGCTCGGTCACCCCGAGCTCGCTCAGCACGGTCCTCAGCTTCATCGGGCTCCCCATCCGCTTGCGGAACGGACAAACGCTAGTGATTTCTAGCAAAAGTGTAGCACCCTGTACTCGAGCACAAAGACCTCCCAGCAAAGCAATTCAAATTTAGAGATGGGTCCATGGCGCCGCATCGGGATGGCGCGTAGCCTTATAGCCGTATGCATCTGTTCTTCAGCCGCATCAGCCAGCAACCCGAGAGGAACACCCATGGCTTACCGCATTCTCACGCTCTCCCCCGGTTCCACCTCCACCAAGGTCGCCGTCTTCGAGGGCACCGAGCCCGTTTTCAAGGCCAACGTGCGCCACGATCCCGCCGAGCTCGCCCAGTTCGATCTTGCCGCCGACCAGCTCGACTACCGCGTTGCCACCATCGAGCGCGAGCTCGATGCCGCGGGCGTCACGCTCGACTCCATCGATGCCTTCTCGGGCTACTGCGGCGGCATGGGACCCACCGTGGGCGGCATCTTCGCCATCGACGAGACCGTGTGCGAGCACGTGCTCAACTGCGGCATGAACCACCCCGCCATCCTGGGCGCCCCCATCCTGCACTCCTTTGCGCAGAAGACGGGCAAGCCCGCCTACGCCGTCAACCAGCCCGACACCGACGAGCTCGACGACGTGGCGCGCATCACCGGCTATCCCGGCATCTACCGCAAGAGCCACGTGCACTGCCTCAACCAGAAGGAGTGCGCCATCCGCTA
>CAMNAH010000189.1 GCA_946530775.1 uncultured Coriobacteriales bacterium | reverse complement strand
CAACCATGCCGAGATCGGGAAAGCCCGCCGTGCGGTAGAGCTCGCGCACGAGCGCATTGATCTTCGACCATGTTTCCGCAGGTATCCGGGGTTCTTCCATGGAATAACACCTACCTAACACTTTGGTGCCATTACCTAAAATCATATCTTGCGCTTATGGAGGTCATTATGCCATACGTGGGACACTCGCGCCGTACGCATTAGAACCCTGCCGGACGTCCGGCGCTAGGAGGAGGGATCCACCATGAGCATGCCCAAAGACTACATCGAGTCCATCGACCTCACCAAGGAGCAGATCCTCGCCATCGAGGAGCTTGCCATGGCCATGAAGGCCGCCATCAAGGAGGACGGCTACTATCCGCACCTGCTGCGCAACAAGAGTCTCGGCATGATATTCCAGCAGGTCTCCACGCGCACGCGCCTGTCGTTCGAGACCTCGATGACCGACCTCGGCGGTCACGCGCAGTTCTATGGCCCTGGCACCATCCAGCTGGGCGGCCATGAGTCGCTGGGCGACACCGCCCGCGTCATGGGCGACCTGCTCGACATCATGATGGCCCGCGTCAACCGCCACAAGGACGTGGTGGGCCTCGCTGCCGGCGCCGCCTGCCCGGTCATCAACGGCATGTCCGAGTACAACCATCCCACCCAGGAGCTGGGCGACCTGCTCACCATGCTCGAGAACCTCCCCGAGGGCAAGAAGATCGAGGACTGCAAGTTCGCATGGATCGGCGACGCCACCCAGACCTGCTTCTCGCTCATGTGCATCTGCACCATCATGGGCATGGACTTCGTGCAGTTCGGACCCAAGGGCCACCAGCTCACCGACGGCGCCCTGCAGGTCGAGAACAAGGTCGACCTGCTCGAGATCGGCAACAAGCTCTGCGAGGTCTCCGGCGGCACCATCACCATCTCCGACGACATCGAGTGCATCAAGGGCGCCGACTTCGTGTACACCGACGTGTGGTACGGCCTCTACGACGACGAGGTCTCCGGCACCTCCTACATGGACGTGTTCTATCCCAAGTACCAGGTCACCATGGACATGATGAACTACGCCGGCCCCGAGGCCAAGTTCATGCACTGCCTGCCCGCCAACCGCGGCGAGGAGGTCACCGACGAGGTCATGGACGACCCCGAGCGCTCCATCTGCTGGGTCGAGGCCGAGAATCGCAAGCACTCCATCCGCGCCATCCTCGCCACCTTTGGTCCCCGCACCCCGCTCAACGACGAGGGCGTGGAGTATGCGAGCAAGGAGCGCCTGCACGCCGCCCTCGCCAAGATCGAGGAGCTCCAGGCCTAGACAACGGCACGCTACGAGGCCTAGGCGCGCATGCGGGCGGGGCGACATGCTCCGCCCGTCTTTTGTGGCAGCAGGAAGCGTGCTTTCTAGTGCGAGACCCGATTTTTCCGCGGTTTTGAGGTGCTGATTCGCCATCGGAGCTGAAGATGGGCATTTTGACGGCGCTCTGACCTGCGGCTCCGACAATCGCGTCTGCGCCCGATGGGGAAACGACCCCTAAAAACCGCGGAAAAATCGGGGTTCGCGACAGAAATACGCCTTCGCCGCGCCTCGCCTTCCGCTGCCCCAAAACGAACCCGCATAAACCAGCCTGCATATACGTTCGCGCTTATAATGCGGTGCAGACAGCAGTGCGCATCGACCAAGGAGGCCCATCATGCTCGGCGATTTCACCCTCACGCTCCCCACGCGCGTCCACTTCGGCCCGCATGCGCTTGACGCGCTGCCCGAGGAGCTCTCGCATTACGGCAAGCGCGTGCTGCTCGCCTATGGCGGCCATTCCGCCAAGGCATCCGGCCTCTACGACCGCGTGATCGCGGCGCTCGCCGATGCGGGCAAGGAGGTCGTCGAGTGCTCCGGCATCACGGCCAATCCCACCTTCACCAAGGTTCTCGAAGAGGCACACCTCATCCGCGAGAACGACATCGACCTCGTGCTTGCCGTGGGCGGCGGCTCGGTCATCGATGCCTCCAAAGACGCCTCGGCGCTCGCGTGGCAGGAGGGCACCTACGATGAGCTGTGGGCGCGCTTCTACACGCGCGGCGAGCAGGTCGCGCCCGAGGACCGCGTCACGCCCGTGGGCTGCATCCTCACCATCCCCGCCACCGGCTCCGAGATGAACCGCAGCGGCGTCACCACCAACGAGAAGACCCGCGAGAAGCTCGAGATGGTCGGTGACGAGGTGCGCACCATTCCGCAGTTCGCCCTGCTCGACCCCACGCTCACGCTCACCCTGCCGCGCTACCAGATGGTCTCGGGCTGCTACGACATCCTCTGCCACTGCATGGAGCAGTATTTCTCGGGCGATGACGACAACCTCTCCGACTACCTCGCCGAGGGCGTCATGCGCGCGATCATCCACGCGGCGCGCGTCGCGGCGGCCGATCCCGAGAACTACGAGGCGCGCTCGAACATCATGTGGTGCGCCACCTGGGGCCTGAACGGCGTGATCGGCATCGGCAAGGACCAGGACTGGCAGCTCCACGACCTGGGCCAGTCTATCAGCGCGTTCACGGGCGCCGCGCACGGCATGACCCTCTCGGCGCTCACGATGGCCTACTACCGCCATGTGCTGCCCGCCGGCTTGCATCGCTTCGCGCGCTTCGCCACCAACGTATGGGACATCCCGCGCGACGGCAAGACCGACGAGGAACTCGCGGCCGCCGGCCTGGCCGAGCTCGAGGCCTGGATGCGCGAGATCGGCTGCGTGATGAACATCTCCGAGCTCGGCGTGACCGAGGACATGATCGAGGACATCGCCGCGGTGACCCCGCTCGAGA
>CAMNAH010000188.1 GCA_946530775.1 uncultured Coriobacteriales bacterium | reverse complement strand
TTGCCCTCCTGGATGAGGTCGAGGAAGAGCATGCCGCGACCCACATAGCGCTTGGCGATGGAGACCACCAGGCGCAGGTTCGCGCTGATGAGCGCCTGCTTGGCCTCGAGGCCCACCTGCTCGATGCGCATGAGACGGCGCATCTCGGCACGGGAGAGCTCGATATCGCCCATCTCGGCGGCCTCGAGCTTATCCGCGGCCTCGGTGCCAGCCTCGATCTTCATGGCGAGATGGACCTCTTCCTGGGCGGTCAGAAGGTCGACCTTACCGATCTCCTTGAGGTACATGCGCACGGGGTCGCCCGTGAGCATGACGGTGGAGGTGTCCTGACGACGGGCGCGCGCACGGCTCGAACGCTTGGGCTTGGATGCCTTAGCCTTGGGCACCGAGCGCAGGGCCTCCTTGACGGCCTTGGCTTCGCTTACGGCCTCGTAATCATCATCGTCCTCGTCGCCCTCGTAGTCATCGTCGCCGTAATCGTCGTCATCGCCCAGATCGTCGCCGAAATCGTCGTCATCGGCGAAGGAGTCGACGGATGCGTTGGGCATGGAGGTATCACCGGCAGTGGTGATATCGATGCCGTGGGAACGGATGGAATCATAGAGGTCGGAGAGCTCATCGCCGTCGACGTCGATGTCCTTGATGGCAACCTGGATGTCATCCTCGGTGATAGATCCCTGTCGCGCCGACGTGGCCACGAGATTCTCGACGATACCGTTGAGTTCGGAGGAAAGCTTGACGTTGGTCTTTGCCTTTTTTGCCGACACTTAGCATCCCTTTCTCACGTGTGAAACTTAATAATTTTACACGATAATCATTGGTTTTGCGACCGTGAAATGAGCTCGGTGAGCTCGTTGATGCGCTTCTGGAGCGAAGTCGCCTCCTCGAACAGGCTCTTGAGGTCTCCCTCGGCCATCGCAGATGAGCCGTGGAGCTGCAGTTTAACCTGGCTGAGCCTGCGCTTTGCCGAGGCCAGCTCGAGCGCGTCGAGAAGCGCGGATGCGCGTGCGAGCGCCTCCTCGGAAGATGCGGCGGATCCTCCCTCGGAGAGGAGCTGCGCCGCAGCGGGCTCCACAGACAGCGCGGCGGCCACGACGTCTTTTGCCGATGTGCCGTCGGGCGTCGAGAGCATGGCCCACGCGACAGCCTCATGACGCGAGTCTGCCCACGTGAGCGATGCCATCCTCTGCGCGAGAGAGCGCAGGTCATCGGGATAGAGCGCGATGAGCGCGAGAAGCTCCCGCTCGGTCTTGAGCTGGCGGCGCTCCGAGACAGAGATCGCCTCATACGAGATCTGCGGAGCCGCCTGCTGGACGGGATCAGGCTGGGATGTCGGCTGTTCTGTAGCCTTGGGAACGGCCTTCTCGCGGATGGCGTTCTTGACCGTGGCAACCTCGATGCCGGGAAGCCTGTATGCCACCTTGGTGGCAAGCTCGTCGATAAGGACGGAGCGCTTGAGCGGTGCGAGCACCTCAACCACGTCGTCGAGCGCCTTAACGCGACGTCCCGGCGTGGACAGGTCATACTTGTCGAGACGGGCTTCGATCACGAAGTCGATGAGCGGCCGCGCCGCCTCGAGCTCTCGCGTCATCGCCGCGGCACCGTGGGCCGCCAGGAACTCCGCGGGATCCTGGTTGTCGGGAAGCACCACGCAGAGGAGGTTGGCCTCGGTCTTATCGATGTATTGGACCGTGCGCTCCGCGGCATGCTGTCCTGCCGCGTCGCCATCGAACAGGCAGATGATCTTATCAACGCGATAGCGCGAGAGCATGCGGATATGGTCGAGCGTAAGGGCGGTGCCGAGCGCGGCGACCGCGTTGGTGAAACCGGCCTCGTGCATGGAGATCACATCGGTATAGCCTTCGCAGAGGATGGCCGTCGCCGTTGCGGTGATGGTGTCCTTTGCGCGGTCGAGCGCATAGAGGTTCTTCGATTTGTGGAAGACGGGCGTCTCGCTCGAGTTGAGGTACTTGGGCTCGCCCTTTCCCAGCACGCGACCGCCAAAGGCGATCGTGCGGCCCTGGTCATCGTGGATGGGGAACATCGCGCGCTCGTAGAAGCGGTCCGCGTTGCGATTGGAACGGTACACCGAGAGATTCGCCGCCTCAATCTCCGCGGGCGTGAAGCCCTTCGAGCGGAGATGCGACACGAGCGCCCCGCGGCCGGGAGCATATCCGAGCCCCCACTTCTTGCAGATGGCGGAGCCGAATCCACGCTTCGAGAGATAGGTTCGCGCTGCAGCAGCGCCGTCGCTCTTACCCCGCATGAGCTGCAGATGGTAGAACGACTCGGCCTCGGTGAGGCACTCGATAAGGCGGTTGCGCTTGGGACCCTTGTTTCCCGCCGAACCGCTCTCCTGGATCTCGATGCCGGCCTTCTCGGCCAGAGCGCGCACGGCATCGGCGAACTCGAGGTTATCGCGCTTGCGGATGTAGGAGATGGCGTCTCCGCCCGTCTGGCAGGCACCGAAGCAGTGCCAGAGGCCCGTGGCCGCGTTCACCTTGAACGAGGCGGTCTTCTCGTGATGGAAGGGACAGCAGCCCCAATAGTCCTGGCCGCGCTGCTTGAGCACGACGGTTTCGGAGACGAGGCTTACGATATCGGTAGCTTGGCGGACGCGTTGAATATCCTCATCGCTGATCACGCGTCCACCTCCGTATCTGAAAGAATGATTTTGTCCTGTTGTACCCAGTTTTTCGCGAAGCTATCATCCGTTTCGGAAAGAGACGCGAAAAAGACCACCGAAGCCTCTTCGACATCCCGGGGCATCAATGACGAGGGCATGATGACAGCGCTATGCGATGCGGCATTCGTCAAAACAAAGG
>CAMNAH010000187.1 GCA_946530775.1 uncultured Coriobacteriales bacterium | reverse complement strand
GAACGGCAGGAAGGCGATGACCGAGAGGATGGCGCCGAGCTGGCTCTTGACGAAGAACTCGAAGGCGTTCTTCTCGCTGGGCGGATCGATATGGTTGGCCTTCTTCCAGAGCTGGCCCGCGATGATGACGCAGACAAGGTCGAGCACGAGGAAGACGATCATCCAGATGAGCGGGTCGAAGAGCGGCAGCTTGCCGTAGAGCGGGCTCGACTGCATGAGCGACATGACGGCGAGCACCTCGAAGAGGATGGCGACGACCCAGAGCACGATGGCGACCGTGCGCTTGCTGCCGACCTCCTCGCCGCTGGCCGCGACGTTCTTGACCTCGACGCGCGTGGCGACGTCCTTCGCGTCAGTGATGACGGTCTGCTCCTTGATCTGCTTGCCGGTGTCGGCGTCGATGAAGACACGCTTGACGGCGCGCTTCTCCTTCTTCTCCTCTGCCATGGGAACCTCTTTCCTCACTATCGAGATGATCGCAGCGGATGGTTCATTTGGAATAATGATACCCTCCCGCGGAAGTGTTGGTTTCCAAATCATCGCAAGAAGCGCCTGACGTGCGAAGCGGCAGGCCAAACGCGCTATGCTGGTTGGGCGAACCCTATCGTCTAAGGTGGTGCGATATGAGCGAGATGCGCGTCGAGCGCGATTCCATGGGCGAGATGCTGGTGCCCGCAGATGCCCTCTGGGGCGCGCAGACCCAGCGGAGCCACGAGAACTTCCCCATAGGCACGGAGACCATGCCGGATGAGATCATCCGCGCGTTCGCGATCCTCAAGAAGGCCGCGGCGCAGGCAAACGTCGAGCTGGGCGTACTCGACGCCTCTGTGGGCGCCCTTATCTGCGATGCCTGCGACGAGGTGCTCGACGGCAGGCTCGACGGCAACTTCCCGCTCGTGGTGTGGCAGACCGGCAGCGGCACCCAGTCGAACATGAACGTGAACGAGGTCGTCGCCAACCGGGCGAACCAGCTTGCGGCCGAGCGCGGCATCGAGCTCGAGCGCCCCGTCCACCCCAACGACCACGTGAACCGCTCGCAGAGCTCCAACGACACCTTCCCCACGGCCATGCACATCGCCGCGGTGCTCGCCCTCCGCGACCGGGTGCTGCCCGCTGCGGGCGCCCTCGCCTCCGAGTTCGAGCGCCTCGAGGCCGAGAATGACGGCATCGTCAAGAGCGGGCGCACGCACCTGCAGGATGCCGTGCCCATCGCCTTCTCGCAGGAGATCTCGGGCTGGCGCGGGCTTCTCGAGGGCGCCGTGGACGAGATCGTCGTCGCAGCGGAGCGGCTCAACCTGCTCGCGCTCGGCGGAACCGCCGTGGGCACGGGCCTCAACGCCCCGGAGGGCTTCGACGTGCTCGTTGCGAAGAAGGTCGCCGAGCTCACGGGCGAGCCCTTCGCGACCGACCCCAACAAGTTCCGCGCGCTCTCGGGCAAGGACGCCATGGTCTTCTCGCACGGCGCGCTCAAGGCGCTCGCCGCGAATCTCATGAAGATCGCCAACGACGTGCGCTGGCTCGCCTCCGGCCCGCGCCTGGGCCTGGGCGAGATCACGATCCCCGCCAACGAGCCCGGCAGCTCCATCATGCCCGGCAAGGTGAACCCCACCCAATGCGAGGCCGTCACCATGGTGGCCGTGCAGGTCATGGGCAACGACGCCGCCATCGGCTTCGCCGCCAGCCAGGGCAACTTCGAGCTCAACGTGTTCATGCCCGTCATCGCCTACAACTGGCTGCAGAGCGCGCGCCTGCTGGCCGACTGCATGGACTCGTTCCGCGAGCGCTGCGTCTGCGGTATCGAGGCGAACCGTGACAAGATGCACGACAACCTGCATGGGTCGCTCATGCTGGTGACCTGCCTCAACCCCTATATCGGATACGACAACGCCGCCAAGGTTGCCAAGAAGGCCTATGCCGAGGGCACGAGCCTCAAAGAGGCGTGCGTTGCGCTAGGATTTCTTACCGACGAGCAATTCGACGAGGTGTTCCATCCCGAGGAGATGATCTAGATGTCTTTCAGCATCGATACGCGCTGCGTGCAGGGCGGCTACCGTCCGGGAGACGGCGAGCCCAGGCAGGTCCCCATCATTCAGTCCACCACCTTCAAGTACGACACGAGCGAGCACATGGGCCAGCTCTTCGACCTTGAGGCGCCGGGCTACTTCTACACCCGCCTGCAGAATCCCACCAACGACTACGTCGCCGCCAAGATCGCCGAGATGGAGGGCGGTGCCGCCGCCATGCTCACGAGCTCGGGCCAGGCGGCCACGTTCTTCTCGATCTTCAACATCTGCGAGGCGGGCGGGCACGTGGTGGCCAGCTCCACCATCTACGGCGGCACCTACAACCTGCTCGCGCACACCATGGCCAAGATGGGCATCGAGTGCACCTTCGTCGCGCCCGACTGTACGGACGACGAGCTCGAGGCCGCCTTCACGCCCAACACCAAGTGCGTCTTCGGCGAGACCATCGCCAACCCCGCGCTCACGGTGCTCGATATCGAGAAGTTCGCCGCCGCCGCGCATGCGCACGGCGTGCCGCTGATCGTCGACAACACGTTCCCCACGCCCGTCATGTGCAACCCCATCGCGTGGGGCGCCGACATCGTGACGCACTCCACCACCAAATACATGGACGGCCACGGTGCTGCCGTAGGCGGCGCCATCGTGGATTCGGGCAACTTCGACTGGATGGCCCACGCCGATAAGTTCCCCGGCCTCACCACCCCCGACGAGTCCTACCACGGCATCGTCTACGCGGAGAAGTTCGGCAAGGAGGGCGCCTTCACCACCAAGGCCACCTCGCAGCTCATGCGCGATTTCGGCTCCATC
>CAMNAH010000186.1 GCA_946530775.1 uncultured Coriobacteriales bacterium | reverse complement strand
CGCGCACGTCGGAGGCGATGTTCTCGACGGTGCAGTAGTTGCCCTGGCTGCGGGCTACGACGGACTCGGTGATGGCCACGACATCGCGATCGCGCAGCGCGAATCCCTCGGATTCGGCAGCAGCGAGCACGCTGTCGCACACGATGGCGGCCAGGTCGTCGCCCTCGCGGATGATGGGGCAGCGGATGCCGCGGGAGATGGTTCCTACCAGACGTTCGCTCATGGATGTTCTCTCTTTCATATGAGGGGCCTCGGAGCCACAGGTGCTTTGCCATTTAAGGATAGCCATTATCTGGCGCAGGGGCGATATGGTATCTGAAGACGAAATGCGAACGACAACTTGGCAAAGGGGCTCGGGGCAAACATGCCAAGTGTGAATGCAGGGTCATGATTGTGTGGCAATGCTGTGGACGTGCAAAAAGAGTGCGAGGATGGGTACCCATGCAGAAGTCATGAGCACGGAGGTGACCGCATGAATGATGAGAAAACCAACGGGTCCCTGCTCGGGGACCTTACCTTTACGCAGGTAGTCGCAGGCGCCGCCGCATCAGCGGCATCGTTTGCCCTCGCGAAGCAGACCGGCATCCTGGGCTCGGTCATCGGCGCAGCCATAGGCTCGGTCGCCGCGACCATCGCAGGCCAGGTCTTCACGAGCATGCTCGACCGCTCGGTCGAGGGCATCCGCAGCATCGAGACGCAGGGCGATAGCACCGTCCAGCTCCAGCCGCAGCATGCGGAGCAGGCGCAGGCCCCCAAGCATCGCACGCTCAAGCGCGCCGCGATCGCCTTGGCCCTCACCGCTGCCGCAGGCCTTGCCGCCGTCTGGGTGTATTCCGTCGGCGTGGACATCTTCACCGAAGGCCAGGGCATCGGCACGCAGGCGCCCGTCATCGAGTATGTGATGGCGCCGCAGGACTACGCTCCGGCCCCCGAGGAGACGACCGAGGACGAGGCAGCGTCCGCAGAGGAATCGCAGCCTGCCGAGACCGAGGCTGAGACCACGACGGGAACCGACGGGACTGCAACGGCAGACGGCACCGAGACCCTCCCGAGCGAGACGGACGCCGCTGCAACCGAGGGTGCTACCCCGACAGATTCGTCTTCTCCCGCCACCCCGACCGCGCCCGTCTCGTCGACCGACACCGCTGCCGCGGTGCCCGTAACGGCAACCACGTCCGAAACATCCTCGTCGGCAAGAGAGGGCGCATCCGCGCAGGGCTAGGAGAGGCTTAAGACCTCGAGCATCTTGGAGCGCGCCGCATCGGCGCCAATGCCGCGTATATCGATATCCTCCGAGATGCGCGTGACGATGCCCTTGCGGGGGTTGCCGTCGAGCACATAGGCGCGGCTTCCCAGATCGATGGCCTCGTCCACATCGTGCGTAATGACGAGCGCCGAGAGGCCCAGCTCGCCGATCATCTTGGCGAACCAGCGCCTGAGCTCCACGCGTGTGATGGCGTCGAGCGCCGAGAAGGGCTCGTCCAGCAAAACCACATCATTATCCATGAGGTACGTGCGCAGGAGCGCCGCACGCTGGCGCATGCCGCCTGAGAGCTGCGCCGGCCAGAGATCCTCCGTGCCCTCGAGGCCGAAGGTCGCGAAGAGCTCGCGGGCCTTCTCCCGCGCGACGCGCTTGTCCACGCCGCGCAGCACGAGCGGCAGCGCGGCGTTATCGAGGATGCTCTGACTGGGCAGGAGCAGGTCCTTCTGGAGCATGTAGCTCACGCGCCCGGGCACGCCCGTGATGTCCTCACCATGCAGCAGCACCCGTCCCGAGACGGGCGTTCCCAAGCCAGCCAGCGCATGGAAGAGCGTGCTCTTGCCGCAGCCGCTGCGGCCGACGATGCACACGGTCTCCCCTGCCCCGACGGCAAGCGAGATGCCCTCCGCCACCTTGAGATCGCCCCAGGCGAGCTCAAGGTTCTGTGCCTCGAAAACGGGTGCTGCCATGACGGATCCTAGAGATAGTCGAGCGAGAAGCCCAGCGTGGGATCGAAGCCGTTCTCCACAAGGCCCTTATCGTTCAGCCATGCGAAGAAACGGCGCCAGCGCTCGGGGTCGATCTGGCCCCAGCTCGCGGCATCGGAGATGTACTCGGGCGAGATGGAGGCCTGCGCGGCGGAGATAAGCGCGGGATCGAGCTCGGGCACGGCCGTGCAGAGCAGCTCGGCAGCCTCGGCGGGGTTCTCCGCGGCGAACTCGTAGCCACGCTTGGCCGCACGCAGAAACGCTTTCACGACCTCGGGATTGGCAGCGGCGAAGTCGTCGTTCACGGCGATGACCGGCGTGTAGTAGTCGAAGACCGGATCCATGTCGGCGAAGGAGAAGTAGTTCACCGCGTAGTTCTGCAGGTTGGCGTTCTGCACCGCCCACCACTCGTAGACCCACACCGTGTCGAAAAGGCCCGCCTGCAGGCCCATGACCTCGTCATCGACCTCGTAGGGTACGAGCTCCACCTTGGAGTAGTCTCCCCCGTCGGCCTCCACGATCTGCTTGATGGTGGCCTGCTCCACGGGCATGCCCCACGTGGCGTAGGTGTGATTCTCCATGCCCTTTGCGCTCGTGATGCCATCCTCCGCGCGGCTCATAATGCCGCTCGTGTTGTGCTGCACCACCGCGGCGACGGCCGTGTAGGGCATGGGGTTGGCGGAGGCCAGGCTGTTTGCCATGTAGTCTTGGTAGGTCATGCCCATGTCGACGCCGCCGGTGCCGATAAGGGCGTCTGAGCCATCGGCGGGCACGGGCACGATCTCGACCTCGATGCCCTCCTCGGCGAACCAGCCCTTCTCCATGGCAACGTAGATGCCCGTGTGGTTCACGTTGGGCGAGTAGTCGAGCACGAACGAGACCTTGG
>CAMNAH010000185.1 GCA_946530775.1 uncultured Coriobacteriales bacterium | reverse complement strand
CAAGACCTTCGAGCTCTCCCAGGCCTATCCCCTCTTCTTCGACAAGCTCGAGAAGAGCAACTGGTTCTTCGAGAACATCCTCGACACGCTCGACGAGCCGCTCGCCGGCCGCGAGGTGGCCTTCCTGCTGACGGACCCCATCGGCGACGGCGGCCAGTGGGACATGTTCCGCAGCCTCGTCAAGAAGTACGGCGTGTGCCCTAAGGAGGCCATGCCCGAGACCGCCAACAGCCGCAACACCCGCGGCATGGACAAGTACCTCACGCGCTACCTGCGCGGCGCCGCCAAGCGCCTGCGCCAGAGCCATGAGGCCGGCGTACCCATGGACGAGCTCCGCGAGATGAAGAAGCAGATGATGGACGAGGTCTACCGCCTGCTCGTCATCTGCCTCGGCGAGCCGCCCGCGCGCTTCGACGTGCGCCTGCGCGACAAGGACGACGCGCTCGCCCTGACCGGCACCTTCACGCCGCAGGAGTTCTTCGCCGAGACCGTGGGCATGGACCTCGACGCCTACATCTCGCTCATCTCCGCGCCCACCGCAGACAAGCCCTTCGGCCACACCTACACCGTGAGCCGTCTGGGCAACGTGGTGGAGGACGGCGGCGTGCGCTACCTCAACCTCGAGCCCGCCAAGCTCAAAGCCGCGGCGATCGCGCAGCTCAAGGACGGCCTGCCCGTGTGGTTCGGCTGCGACGTGGACCAGTGCTACCTGCGCGAGGAGGGCATCATGGACACGGCCGCCTTCGCCCTCGACGACCTGCTCGGCTTTGCCGTGGAGGGCTCGATGGACAAGGCCGAGCGCCTGGACTACGGCGAGAGCCTGATGACGCACGCCATGGTGCTCGAGGGCGTAAACCTCGATGCGAACGGCGCGCCCACCATGTGGAAGGTCGAGAACAGCTGGGGCAAGGACCACGGTCGCAACGGCTTCGACACCCTCTCCGATGCCTGGTTCGACGAGTACGTCTACCAGGTGGTCGTCGACAAGAAGTACCTCTCGGACGAGGACCGCGCCATCTACGAAAGCGAAGAGCCCACGGTGCTCGCTCCGTGGGACCCGATGGGGTCGCTTGCGTAAGGTCGTTCATGAGTCGTCCCTCTCCTCCTTTTTCTCAGTCCTCGCCGCAAAGAACGCGGCTGCGGAGGTCGAAAAAGGTGGAGAGGGACGTCGAATGACCCTCTGCGGGCTGCACGGTATTCAAAGCATGTGAGGCGCACCGATGGTGCGCCTCTTTTGGTAGCTAAAACTCAGCGAAACGGGGCTCGCCGGCGCGGGACAGCTCCTCGCCCGCGGCGTATTCGCGCAGAACCGCCATGAACCGCTCCTCGTCGCCCGCATGGAACGCGCAGGTAAGCTGCACGTCCTCCGCAAAAAGCGAGTCCTTCACCTTGCCGCCCGCGTCGGCGACCATGCGCAGCACGCGATCGTAGGCGGAATAGGGAATCTGCACCGTCACGGGCGTGACCAGGCACATCTCGACGATAAGCCCCTGCGCCTCGGCTGCAGCGACGGCCTCCTGCACGGCCGCGGTATAGGCGCGCACGAGCCCGCCCGGGCCGAGCAGCGTACCGCCGAAATAGCGCGTGACCACCACGCTCGCATCCGCCAGCCCAGCTCCGCGGAGCACCTCGAGCGCCGGCATGCCCGCCGTGCGCTGGGGCTCGCCGTCATCCGAGCAGCGCTCGCGGCCGTCGGCGAGGATCCAGGCGGGAACGTTGTGGCGCGCGTCATGATGGAGGGCGCGGATCTGGGCGAGATGGGCATCGGCCTCAGCCTCGCCCGCAACGTGGCGCAGGCTCGCGATGAAGCGGCTCCGCCTGTCCTCGAACTCGCCGATGGCCTCGGCACCAGCCGCTATGGTCCTGTATCCTTCGCGTGCCACCTGCTCCCCTTCCGCTTTGTTTCTTGCATGATTCTATCAGCGATCCGCACGGAGGCGCCTCATGGGTTCCTGTTAGCATTCAATTCGGAATTTGACCGATTTTACGAACGGAAGGTCGAAACATGCTCGCAAAGATCCTCATGATGATCATCTTCATCGCGGCCGTGATCTTCATCGGCCTCAAGACCCGCGGCAGCGCCGGCAGCGTGGAGGGCTTCGTCCTCGGCGGCCGCAACGTGGGTCCCTGGCTCTCGGCCTTCGCCTATGGCACCAGCTACTTCTCCGCCGTCATCTTCGTGGGATACGCGGGCCAGTTCGGCTGGAAGTACGGCATGTCGGCCACGTGGATCGGCGTGGGCAACGCCTTCATCGGCAGCCTGCTCGCATGGGTCGTGCTCGGCCAGCGCACGCGAAGGGTGACGCACCGCCTGGGCAGCGCCACCATGCCGCAGTTCTTCGGGTCGCGCTACGGCAGCGAGGCCCTGCGCGTGGCCTCCGCGGCCATCATCTTCATCTTCCTCATCCCCTACACCGCCTCGGTCTACAACGGCCTCTCGCGCCTGTTCGAGATGGCCTTCGGCATCGACTACACCGTCTGCATCATCGGCATGGCCATCATCACCTGCGTGTACGTGGTGCTCGGCGGCTACATGGCCACCGTGGTGAACGACTTCGTGCAGGGCGTGGTCATGCTCGTGGGCATCATCGCCATCATCGGCGCGGTGCTCGCCGACAACGGCGGCTTCATGGCCGCCTACACCGCGCTCTCCCAGATCGAGGTCGAGGGCTCGGAGATGGCGGGCCCCCTCGCGGCCTTCCTCGGACCCGACCCGCTGAACCTCCTCGGCGTGGTGATCCTCACCTCGCTCGGCACCTGGGGCCTGCCGCAGATGGTGGGCAAGTTCTATGCCATCAAGAGCGACGAGGCCGTGAAGCAGGGCGCGATCATCTCCACGTTCTTCGCCGTGATCGTGGCCGGCGGCAGCTA
>CAMNAH010000184.1 GCA_946530775.1 uncultured Coriobacteriales bacterium | reverse complement strand
GGATGATGCCGGCGGGCTTGGGGTCGCACTTGATGCAGATCTCGCCCTCCTCGCCGGGGTCGCACTCGGTGAGGTCGTCGCGCAGCAGCTTGATGTTGCCGAACGGCATGGGCTTGCCCATGGAGCCAGGGCGCGGGGTGCAGCCGATCATGTTGGCCACGATGACCGGGCCCTCGGTCTGGCCGAAGCCCTCGTAGATGGGATGCCCCGTGTGCTCGAGCCAGAAATCGAACTGATCGGGCGGCAGCGCCTCGCCGGCGGTGGTGAAGCGCTTGATGGTCGAGAAGTCGTACTTGTCCACGTCCTCGTGGGAGAGGATGCGCCACATGGTGGGCGGGCAGCAGAACGTGGTGATGCCGTACTTGGCGATAAGCGAGAGGATCTCCTCGCCGTGGAAGCGGTCGAAATCGTAGACGACCTGGCAGCCCTCCATGAACCACTGGCCGTAGAACTTGCCCCACGTGCACTTGGCCCAGCCGGTATCGGCGATGGTCATGTGGATGTCGTCGGGCGTGACGCCGTGCCACCACTTGGCCGTGGTGAGGTGCGCGGCGGCGTAGTCGTGGCCGTGCAGGGCCATCTTGGGCTCGCCGGAGGTTCCGCTCGTGAAGTAGATGAGCATGGGGTCGTCCACGTGCGTGGCGATGCGCTCGAGCTGGTCGCTGGCCGCGCGCACGCCGGCGTTGTAGTCGATCCAACCAGGGCGGTCGCAGGTGGCGGCGAAGATGCCGTCCGGACCCGAGAGCGCGGCGCCGGTGAGCTCGGTGTTATAGGCGGTGCCCTCGGAGCTGGGGATATCGTACTGCGAGCCGTTCATGAGGAAGAGCATGGGGCGCTCGGCGGGCTCGAGCTGCGCGCACGCGTCGTCGATGATCTGGGTGATAGTACCCACCGTGGTGGTGACGATGGCCTTCACGCCTGCAGCCTTGATGCGGTAGACCACGTCGTGCTCCTTGAGCATGAACGTGGCGGGAATGACCACGGCGCCGATCTTGTGCAGCGCGAGAGCCGTGACCCAGAACGAGTAGTGGCGGCGCAGGATGACCATGACCTTGTCGCCCTTGCCGATGCCCTGCGACATGAGGTAGTTGGCGGCCTTGTTGGAGAGGCGCGAGAAGTCGGCGAAGGTGAGGTTGTGCTCCTCGCCCTCGGGGTTGGACCAGAGCATGGCCAGCTTCTCGGGCTCTGCCGCGCCGATCTGATCGATGATGTCGTAGGCGAAGTTGAAGTCGACCGGCACGTGGATACGGAAGCTCGCAAGATTGCCGCGCGTGTCGAAGGTCTCGGTGCAGTAACGCCTGTGGATGTTGAGCATGGTGGGTATCTCCTGATGACGGGATGGCAGCGGCTTCGCGGCGAGGGTTCTCGGCACAGCCGGTTGCGTCAGGCTGCGCCTTACCCTACGAGGACGCCGACAACAGAGACGGAGACAGCGGTGCGAACGGCGTGGTTCATGCGGCTGTCCTCCTTCCTGGTCGACTGCGCGGGCCATCCCGCATGAATGTGCTTTCACGTTATATCATACGCGCGCGAGCGCACCGCGAAGCTGGTTAAACAACGTAACAAAGCAGATACGCTCACGGGTTCGGTCGCGCGGGCGCGGCGGGCCATGGCGTATCATGGTGCGCAGGCACCCGAGCGTTTGAGGAGCACACCATGACCGAGCACACCAAAGAGATCGCCGACCGCATCAAGTCGCTCCGCGAGGACAACGACATCTCCCTTGAGGAGATGGCCAACGCCGTCAACCGCACGCCCGAGGTCTACGCCGAGCTCGAGAGCGGCGCCGAGGACCTTACCTTCACCTTCATCTACAAATGCGCCGCCAAACTGGGCGTTGACGTTGTGGACCTCATCACCAGCGAGAGCCCGCGCCTCAAGCACTACTCCATCGTGCGCGCCGGCGATGGCCTGCCCATCGCGAGCTCGGACGGCAAGTTCTACCTGCATAAGGCCCCGTTCTTCAAGAACCGCATCGGCGAGCCGTTCTACATCGAGGTGCCCTATGTTGAGGAGCTCGAGGATGCGCCCATCGCGCTTACCCACCACAAGGGCCAGGAATTCGACTTCGTGCTCAAGGGGCGCCTGCGCTATGCGTTCGAGGACCACATCGAGGAGGTCTCGGCGGGCGATACGCTCTACTTCGACTCGGGCCGCGAGTACGGCATGATCGCCATCGACGGCGAGGACGCGGCGCTTGTCTCGATCGTCTTCCGCCCCAAGGACGAGGTCATCGCATAGGGCTCTGCCAGCCTCGGAGGCTCGACACTTCCCAAAACCGAACATCTTGTATCGCGTTGGCGCATGCCAACCCATATACTTGTATAGATACGCGCGAGAAATGAATACGGAGAGGGAGAACCGTTATGGACAAGTACCGCGTCATCGAGGTCAAGGAGGCCGTGCGCGCCAACAACGACCGCCGCGCCGATGAGCTGCGCGCCGCCTGCAAGGAGCGCGGCCAGCTGCTCATCAACCTCATGAGCTCGCCCGGCTCGGGCAAGACCACCATGCTCAAGCGCACCATCGAGGCGCTCGCGCCCGAGATGAAGATCGCCGTCATGGAGGCCGACATCGACTCCGACGTGGACGCCGCCACCATCTCGGCCACCGGCGCACGCGTGATCCAGCTGCATACGGGCGGCATGTGCCACCTCGACGCCGCCATGTGCGAGCAGGGCCTCGAGGGTCTCGGCGCAAACGAGGCCGACCTCATCGTGCTCGAGAACGTAGGCAACCTCGTGTGCCCCGCCGAGTTCGACACCGGCGCCGCCGTCAACGTGACCATCCTGTCGGTGCCCGAGGGCGACGACAAGCCCCTCAAGTACCCGCTCATGTACGAGGTCTGCGATGTGGTACTCGTCAGCAAAATCGACGTGCTCCCCTAC
>CAMNAH010000183.1 GCA_946530775.1 uncultured Coriobacteriales bacterium | reverse complement strand
CGCGTGCCCAGGCACTCCTCGAAGAAGCGCACGATCTCGAAGTTCTCCCAGCCGGGAAGGTTGGGCGGGTTCAGGAACCTGCCTGCGGTGAAATCTGCCGGTCCGGGACCGCCGATGCCGATGCCCGCATAATCGATGCCCCAGCTCTCGATTGCCTCGGCGAGCCGAGCGAGGTTGCCCTCAGCCCCGAGCGCGCGCTCGTTGGAGAAGACCTCCTTGCGCAGCATCTCCCCTTCCTCGGAGAATGCCGCGACGCGAAGCTGGGTTCCGCCGATGTCGATGCCGATGCGATTCATGGGGGCTCCTTCCACGACTGTCATGCTCGCTATGATAGACGAGCTCCCCGCATTACGGCAGAGAGCCCCGCCGAGCGTCTGCTGCCACCTCGGCCACTGGCGCACCTGCAATTGGGTGCACCGATGCAATGTTTATAATGGAGTAGTCAATTGCGGAGGAGCTGCCATGCCTGCCTTGATCACACATCACATCTTCGGCCAAGATGCCGTCGCCAAGCTGCCCGAAACCATCATCGAAGGCCAGGAAGAGCTCTTGGCCTTCCTGCTGGGAAACCAGGGGCCCGACCCCTGCTTCACCCATGTGCTGGGCGTGCCTTCCACCACCGCCACCGTGCGCAAGCTGGGGACCGACATGCATCGCTCCCACGTGGTCGACGCGCTCTTCTGCGCGCGCGAGGCGCTACGGCACCTACCTTCCGAAGATGCCCGTGTGGGCCGTGCCTTCGTGCTAGGCCTCGTGGGCCACTATGCGCTCGACAGCATCACCCACCCCATCATCTACGCCGGCCAAAAGGAGCTCGCAGCCATGCGCGACGACCTCGCCGATGCCGAACGCGAGCTGCACGGCCTTATCGAGAGCGAGCTCGACACCTGGGTGCTCTGGGAGAAGCGCAGCCAGGACGTGCGCGACTTCTCGCCCTCCACGGCGCTCGCCCGCACCGATGCCATCGACCGCGCATCCGGCGCCATCATGAGCGCCGTGGCGCTCGAGGTGTTCGGGGTCGCCATCCCCTCGACGGCGTTTCCCGCTGCGGTGCGCGACTACGAGATCTACCTGCGCGCCATCGATAACTACGACTCCGCCGGCGCGGTGCTCATCTCGACCATCGAGGGGCTCGTGCGCAGCCACTCGCTCACGCGCGCCATGGCTCATCGCTCCAATCCCAGCCACGACTGCCCCGCCGCCAATCTCGCGAACAACGACTGGATCGACCCTTGGACGGGCGCTACGCGCTACGAGAGCTTCGCCGATCTCTACGACGAGGCGCTCATCAAATACGAGGTGCTCGCCGAGGCGCTCGTGCGCGGCGATCGCGAGGCATTCGCAAAGATAAGCGCCGGGCTCTCCTACGATGGAAAGCCCGGCGCCTAGCGCGATAGTATTCGATGGCGCTTACTCGACGCGCGCGAAGATGAGCGAATCGCCTGCCTGGGTGAGGCTCAGATAACCCGTAGATGAATCGATCGTCGAAGTGATGTCCTCACCCTCGAGTGTCACCGTGCACTCGGTCGCGCTCTTGGCCTTCCACGTGCCGGAACCGTAGTCCTCGCCGAACATGACAAGGGTGCAGGTGCCGTCCTCGGCGAGCGTGAGGTCGACGGTAAGGTCGACGTCCTTCATGAGCTGGACGTCCTCTTCGGAGAGCGCGTTCTCGCCCTCGATGGAGACGAGCTGCCACTTTCCAGCGAAGTTCGCGCTGTAGTCCTCACCGCCGCCGCAGCCCACAAGGGCGATGCAGAACACGGCGAGCACCGCAAGGATACCGAGGAAACGCTTTTTCATGATTGCCCTCCTTGAAGCCAAACCGAGACCATGCGCGCGTAGATCTTGTTCTTAGAAGAAGCCGTTCTGCAGCTCCTCGATGGTGTGCCCGTAGTCGTCGCCCAGGTACTCGTCGAGCAGGCCGGTTGAGATGGCCTCCTCGTTGAAGATGCTCATAACATAGAGCTCGGCGTCGGTGTTGTAGTCCATGATCACGAAGCTCTTGTTGCCCGACGGGCTCTCGACGATGGCGATGCCGAGGTCGTCCGAGAGCCACTCTACGCCGATGATCTCGATATTGCAGAGTGCCTTGAAGGCGGCCTCGAGGGTGCTGTAGTCACGGTCGTCGATGACGCACACGTACACGCAGGACTTGCCCTTGCCGTTCACGTCGAGTGCGCCGATCTCGTCGTAGGAGTACTCGTAGTCGTCGTTGCTGGAGACGTAGAAGGCATCGTTGCCGTCCTCGGAGACCCACCACTTGTTGTCGTCTTCCCACTCGTAACCCGTAAGCTCGAGCGCGGCCGCGATCTCGGAGCCGTCGAGCTCGAGGATGCCGTGGAACGTGAGGTTGCCCTTGTCATCGATCACGTCAAAGTCGTCAGCAGCCTTGCTTCCCGACGAATTGGCGGAGGAGCTGGAGCCGGTCGAGCGGATGAAGACCATGGCCTCATCGCCATTAAGCAGGCTCAGCCTACCCGTTGCAGGGTCGTAGACGGCATCGATGTCGTCGCCTTCCATCGTGATTGTGACCTCGGTCTCGCTCTTCGCCTCCCAGGTGCCCGAGCCGCTATCCTCGTCGAACATGACGAGGTTCGCGGTGCCGTCCTCTGCAAGCGTGAGGATGACGTTGAGACCCATGCTCTTCATGTCCTGGATGTCCTGCTCGCTAACCTCCGAGTCCGGGCCCTCCAAGGCGACAACTTCCCACTCACCCGCGAACATGGCGTCGAGATCCTGGGGCTCTTCCTGCTTCTCGTCCTTATCGAACTTGCTGCCCTGGCTCTGCTCCTGGGCATCATCCTGCGGTGCAGCGGCATCGCCTGAGCCGCCGCAGCCCACAAGGGCGATGCAGAGCACGGCGAGCACCGCGAGGATACCGAGGAAACGCTTTTTCATGATTGCCCTCCTTGAAGCCAAACCGAGAC
>CAMNAH010000182.1 GCA_946530775.1 uncultured Coriobacteriales bacterium | reverse complement strand
ACCTTCATGGCGAGGGCGAGCGGCACGCGGCGGATGCGGAGCACGTGGATCACGGCCACCACCGCATACGTGGCGATGCCGATGGCCACGATCTGGACCAGCCTGCCCGTGGGATACCACAGGGCGAAGTTGCCCGAGTAGTCGGCCAGAAGCACCGGCACCAGGTACGCGAAGGCCAGCTGCACGATGGGAATCGAGACGATGAGCGTAAGCACCACCGTCACCGTGATGGCACGCACGTACAGGCCGTCAATCTCGAGGTCGTGGTAGCCGAAGACCTTCATGTAGCTGATCGCGCGGGCGCTGCGGTCGATGACGGTCTTGGTGAGCAGATAGATCAGCACCAGGTAGATGGGCACCACCATCAGCGTGATCATGCGCATGATGCCGCTCATCGAGCTGTCCATCTGCTCGGCCATCGAGAGCATCTTGTCTGGGGTGATCTCGGCCGCCACGTAGCGCTCGTCAAGCGGCAGTTCCTCGTTTGACGCATAGCCGTTGAAGTAGCCCTCGTCGTTGCCGAAAAGCTCGTTGAAGGTGTCGATGCTCATGTAGATGCTCATCGAGGTGGGGTTGCCGCAGGTGTCGTTCGCAGTGATGGTGTAGGTGTCGTTGGTGAACCGGTCGAGCAGCTCGAAGGGTTCGCCCACCTCCACCAGGCACTTCTCGGGGATGCCCGCGCCAAGCACGATGCGCCCGCCGCTCACGTCTACGTCGGCCCAGTACCGCGAGCCCTCCTCGATGCCGTAGACGGTGATCTCCTCGTCCTTCTCGCCGAGCCTGCGCGGCACCGAGAAGCTCGCCATCGCAATCCGCTCGGTCTGGTCGAGCGTCGCCTGGCTGATCGGGGTCTGGTTGACGGGGTTCTCCAGCTCGCCGTCATAGGCCATGAGGTCGTCGAGCAGGTCGAAGAAGCTCTCCATGTGCTCGTCGTCCATCTGGTGGATCTGGCGGTGGAAGGTGTCGGCGTCGGCGATGAGCTGGGTGATCTGGTCGTCGGTCACGTCGGCGAGGTCGATGTCCATGGCGGCGGCCAGCATGCGGAAGGTGGCGTTGATCTGCGGGTCTGCCGGATCGATCTCGTGGTTGATGCTCTCCTCGATGGCGTCCTCGATGGCAGGCGGCAGCGAGAGAAGCTCCGCAGACTCGTCGGAGTCCTCGCCCTCGGTGAGCTCATCGAGGTCGATGCCCATGCCTTCGAGGTCGTCGGTGATGTCCTCGAGAAGGTCGAGGTCAACAGGGTCATAGCCGGGGTCGGTCTCGAGGTCCCAGGCGGCAGCCCAGGCCTTGCGCTCCTCCTCCGTGCCGTCAATCTGAAGCTCGGCCTTGAGCAGGTAGATGTGCTCGGCGGGGACGTCGTCTGCCATGAGCTCGGCATTGTACTTCACGATGTCGATGAGGCAGAGGCCCATGAGCAGCAGGATGCTGCCGAAGACGATGCCCACGAGGAGCGTGGCGAAGTGGCTGGCGTTGCGCAGGAACACGCGCAGGCGGAAGCGCGACGCATAGGGCAGCCCCTCGGGAAGCGTGAGACCCTTGCGGCGCGTGCGGCCGCCGGCCTCGTGGCGCAAGAACTGCAGCGGGGTGGCACCGAGCTTTCGCACGAGCCCCAGGAACGTGATGACCATGAGCAGGGCAAACGGCACCACAGAGGTCTTCACGAAGACGTCCCAGTGCCAGGTGTGCACGAAGGGCGGAAGCCCGTAGCTGCCGTAGTATGCGTCCTTCATGGGCAGGACCAGCGCGGTGTTGCCCACGGCGTTGCCCACCGCGATGCCCGCGATGCCCACCAGCGCGGGCAGCACCAGATAGTGGCGGATAAGCTCTCGTTTACGGTAGCCGCTGGCGAGGAGCGTGCCGATGACGGAGCTCTCCTGCTCGATGGTGGCGTCGGTGAGCACCACGAACACGAAGGCCATGACGGCCACGAGGATCATGAGCAGCACCGTCCACATGGTGGAGTCGCCCTCGACGTCCTCGGGCGCGAAGGTGATGCCGATGTTCGACTCGGCGTCGACGATGGCCGTCACCTTGACGTCGCGGTCGACGAGCGCATCGACGATGTCCTCCTCAAGCTGCGTGCGGTCCACGAGCGCCATGTCGCGGTCGTCAAGCAGCGCCACGTACGAGTAGGTCTTGGCGTCGCCCACGATGTGCTCGAACGCCTCGTCGGTGACCTGCGCCACGGTGAAGGTGACCGCATTGAACATGAAGTCACCGGCTGCCTTGTAGGTGACGGTGTAGTCGACGAGCGTGACGATGCCCACGAGCGTGTAGTCCTCGCCCTCGACCTCGACCTCGTCACCGATCGCCAGGCTGTGGTTCTGGCAGAAGACGCGGTCGAGCGCTATCTCGTGATCGGTCTCGGGCGCCCGTCCCTCTGCATAGACGGCTTGGTCGAACTCCTCCCCGCGGTTGCGGAACACGCGGAGCGAGATGTCGCGGTCGTCGTCAGGAACGTGCATCTCCACGTCGCGCGAGAAGCTCTCGTAGAGGGTGAGCCCAAAGTCCTCGACTGCGGCGATGTCGTCTTCGCTCATCTCGTCCATCGTGGTGAGGTAGAAGTCCTCCACGTTGTAGCGGTCGCGCATGCCGTCACAGATGTCGGCGATGCTCGCCGCCGCGCCGAGAAAGCCACTCGTGAAGGCGATAGCGAAGGCCATGAGGATGAAGATGCCCAGGTATTTGCCCAGGTTGTTCTTGAGGTCGCGCGGCAGGCGCTTGTTGAGGGGAGTCATGCGCGCCGCCCCCTACCAGGTGATCTCGGAGACCGGGAGGATGTGGTCGTTCATCTGGTCCTCAACCAGGCTGCCGTCGCGCAGGCGCAGGATGTGGTGGCTCATGTGGCGGATGGCGTCGTTGTGCGTGACGATGACCATGGTGCAGCCGTACTCGCGGTTGATGCGCTCCATGAGCTCGAGGATCTCCTTGGAGGTCTTGTA
>CAMNAH010000181.1 GCA_946530775.1 uncultured Coriobacteriales bacterium | reverse complement strand
CGGCAGGATGCTCGTAGCCATCGGCGAAGAGCGCCGGGTCGCCGTCGATGAGCGCGCCGCCGTCGACGAAGAAGAAGCCATGCTCGGCGCAGAGCTCCTCAAGAAGCAGCCGCACAAAGGTAAGGCTCTCGAGGTTGGCGGAGGGATCGGCCTGCTCGTTGTGCCACAGCGGGCTCACCACGAAGACGGGCACGTTCTCGAACACCGATGCCAGCTCGGCCAGGTAGGCACGCACATCCTGCTCGATGCGCGCGAAGGAGAGGCTCTCATAGCGGTAGTTCTCGCCATATGCCACGATCACGGCGAACGGTGCCTCGTCGAGGCGCGGCACCGTGTAGGGCTGGAACACCTGGGCGCCGATGCCCTGGTTCACCAGGTCGGCATCGAGCATCGTAGCCAGGCGCGCTGCCCACGTGAGCGCAGGAGCGGTGGCCGCATAGCCCTGCGCGATGGAATCGCCCAGCACAAGCAGCGTCTTCCGTGCGGGAACGGGCTCGACAAAAGAGCCGTCGCACACGATCTCGGAGAGCTCGACGCCCGAGAGCGCAGGCAGCCACACGCGCACCGTGTGGGGATCGCCGAAGCCGGGCAGGCGTCCGGAATTGTCGACGATATCGATATAGAGCGAGCTGTCGAAATACTGCAGGTAGGGATGCTCCTTGCCGTCGACCTCCACCGAGAAGTCCTCGTAGAGATCGACCGCCTTGGCGTCCGCCTTGGCAACCTCCCCCATCACGAAGCGCGTGCCCTGGGGCGCGGGGGTGCGGCGCAAGGCGATCGAGATGGTCGAGGCGTCGGTCTTGAACTCGAGCGAGATGCCCGCCGTGCACCGCGCCATGCCGCGGAACTGCCCCGGGTGCAGCGCTGCCACGCTGCCGAGGAAGCGCATCTGCTGGGGCTGGATGCGCAAGGGTGCGAACCATCCGCCTCGCAGCTGCTCGACGCCTACCGCGCCATGCAGGAAATCACGTGCCGAGACATGCAGCCCTTGGATCTGGGGAGTCGTTTGATCTGCCATGAGTGCTCCGTTTCATCTGCTCTGACTATCTATTGTCGCAGAAGTCACGGTTGCAGCACGTCTGCTATCGGAGCATAGGCGTCAACGAGCCGCTCAAAGGTCATCGCGGCGTTTGCGGGACTCGTGGACGGCAGCACCTGCGCGGAGATGCCCAGCTTGGGCTCGATAAGCTTGGCAAAATAGCGCCCCGCCGCAGCTCCCGTGCAGAAAATGCGCTCGATGGGAGCGGCTTCGAGTATGGGCGTAAGATCGTTGGCGCGGGGGTTCTTGATCGATGCGTCTGAGGCGCCCTCGATCTCCACCTCGGCGAGCACATCCCAGAGCGCGATGTGGTTGCGGGCGCAGAAGGCACGCTTCTCCTCCACCGTTGCAGGAACGTCTTGGCCGAGCACTGTAGCGATCACACGCCAGAAGCGGTTCTGCGGATGACCGTAGAAGAACGCCTGCGCACGCGACTTGGGACTGGGAAAGCTGCCGAGGATAAGCACGCGCGATTGGCTGTCGTAGAGCGGCCCGAAGGGATGGGTGAGATGCTCGCGATCCGCCATGTTACTCGCCCTCTGCGATGGGCTCCCGGAATTCTTCGCCGTCATCGAGGCGAATCACGGTGACCTGCCCGAAGCCCGCGCCGCCGGCGCATCCCGAGTCGATGTTCCACTTGTCGAACACACCGCCATGGGCATCGGGGTCGCCCACGCGCACGCTTTGGCAGCGGCCCTCATCATCGATAACCGGGCGATCCATCTGCGCGCGCATCTGCTCGAGGTAGACCGTGGGCGTGTGGCCTGCCACCACGATGGGGCCGTTGCCATCGGCATCGAGCAGGCCCGTCGCGCTCTCCCAGAACTCGTAGCGCACCCACATGAGGTCCTGCGGGTTCAGCGCCGAGAGGAAGATCTCGAGCGCCTCCTCGTCCCAGGAGCGCGCAGGCCCGCCATACGGGATGATGCCCGCATGCGCGAGCGCATAGGTGCGGTCACCCGCGGTGCAGACGGCATAGGCCGGAAGGCCCTCGAGCCAGGCCACGAGCTCGGCTCGGCCCGCATCGTCAAGCGCTTGGAAGCCCCCGAGCGTGACCCCTCCACCGTTGAACGCCCAATCAGCAAGCGCCATGGGATCGTTCTGGTTGCGATACCAGGTGAGCATGAGGTCCTCGTGGTTGCCCGAGAGCACGCAGACGTTGGGAAGCGCGCGCACGAAGCGGATCGTGCCCAAGGGGTCGGGTCCGCGGTCGATCATATCGCCCAGGCAGAAGAAGCGATCGTCATCTGAGGGCGCGATGCGCTCGATAACGCGCTCGAGCGGCCTTAGGTGGCCGTGGATGTCGGAGAAGACATAGGTCGCCATGATGCGGCTCTAGAGGATGCGCGCGATGTCTGCGGCGAGCGACGAGGGTTCGAGGTGGTAGCGCTGATGGAGCTCGGCGGTGCTCACGCGGTCGACGAACTCCTTGGTGCCGCCGAAGCAGAGCACGCGCAGGGGCGACGGTCCCAGCACGCGGGCGATCTTCTCGCCGAAGCCGCCGTAGAGCACGCCGTTCTCGAGCGATACCACCAGGCTGTGGTTCTCCTCGAGGGCGAAGAGCTTCCTGCGGTCGAGCGCGGAGTAGGTGGTGGCCGAGATGAGCGTGGGCTCGATGCCGTACTGGCTCGAGAGCTCGTCGGCAACGGTCTCGGCGAGCTCGATGGTGGTGCCGAGCGCCACGAGCGCGACCTTGGAGCCGCAGCGCAGCGTCTCGAAGCGCGCGATGTCGTCGGGGCAGAACGTTGCCGCGGGGCCGTGGACGACCACGTCGGGAACGCGGATCACCACGGGGCGGTCGCTCTGGTCGATGGACCAGTCGAGCATGGCCAGGTACTGCTCGGCCGTGGCGGGCGCGAGACAGGTGAGGCCGGGAACGTTGCCCGTGTAGGCGAGGTCGAAGACGCCCAG
>CAMNAH010000180.1 GCA_946530775.1 uncultured Coriobacteriales bacterium | reverse complement strand
ATCCCTTCCCCGAGATGGAGCTCGAAGAGCAGAAGGACGCCCTCTTGGAGGCGGCGGTCTTCGAGGTCAAGGAGCCGCTCGTGCTGAAGGACCTTGCGAAGAAGCACGACTTCCCGGTGACGCCCGAGGAGCTGCTCGCCGAGGGCGAGGCCATCGCGAAGCGCCAGAATTCGACGCTCGACGAGGTCAAGCGCTTCTTCGGCAAGGACCTCGCCTTCCTCGAGCGAGACGTGCGCGAGAGCAAGATCCGCGCGTGGGCCTGCAATCAATAGTCCGCGAGCAAGGGGCGGTCCACCGCCCCTTTGTTTCAGATTGCATGAAGTTGACCACTGGTTAGCAATTACTGTCTTGCATTCCATCTCCATATGCGACAATAAAACTGTCAGTACATTAGTTACTGGTCGCAAATGGAGAGGAGAACTGCCATGGCAAGAACCCTGTTCGACCGTACGCAGATCGGCAACATGAAGCTCAAGAACCGCATCTTCATGGCGCCTATGGGCACTACCGGCGAGGCCGACGGCGCCTACTGCAACGAGGGCATCGACTACTTCGAGGAGCGCGCGAAGGGCGGTGCCGGCCTCATCATCACCGGTGCCAACGTCGTCTCCACCAAGTACGAGCCCCGTCCCTGCACCGAGCTCTCTGATTTCCACCATGTCGAGCGCCTCAACATGCTCATCGACCGCTGCCACCACTATGGCGCCAAGGTGTGCGTGCAGCTCTCGCCCGGCCTCGGCCGCCAGCAGTTCACCGACCCGTTCACCCCGCCGTATTCCGCGGGCGCCGTGGGCGCGTTCTGGTTCCCCAACCTCATCTGCAAGCCGTTCACCGTGGACGATATCCACTACCTCGTCGAGCGCGTCGGCTATTCCGCGAGCCTCGCCGTCATGGCCGGGGCCGACAGCGTGATGCTGCACGCCTACGGCGGTTATCTGCTCGACCAGTTCCACTCCACCCAGTGGAACAACCGCACCGACGAGTACGGCGGCAGCCTCGAGAACCGCATGCGCTTCACGCTCGAGTGCATCGAGGCGATGCGCAAGAACATCCCCGCCGGCATGCCCATCCTGGTCAAGTTCACGCCGCATCAGCGCGTCGAGGGCTTCCGCACGCTCGACGAGGGCGTCAAGATGGCCAAGATCCTCGAGGGCGCGGGCGTCGACGCCCTGCTCGTCGACACGGGCTGCTACGAGGAGTGGTTCCAGGCCATCACCACCATCTACTCCGCTCCCGCGCACAAGAAGGATGTCCAGGCTGCCATCCGCGAGGTCGTGAGCATCCCCCTCATGGGCGACGGCAAGTACAACGATCCCGCCGAGGCCAAGGCGGTCATCGAGGAGGGCATCCTCGATTACGTGGGCCTCGCGCACCAGCTGCTGGCCGACCCCTACTGGCCCAAGAAGGTCCAGAAGGGCTGCGAGGAGGACATCCGTCCGTGCATCGGCTGCAACGAGTGCCTGCTCGCGGGCTTCTCGGGCAAGCACTATTACTGCGCCGTGAACCCGCAGTGCTATGCCGAGAAGGCCTTCGCGCTGCCCAAGCCCGACGGCACCAAGCGCTCCGTGCTCGTGATCGGCGGCGGCCCCGGCGGCATGGAGGCTGCCATCACCGCCAAGCAGCGCGGCTTCGATGCTGAGCTCTGGGAGAAGTCCGACAAGCTGGGCGGCACCCTGTGGGCTGCCGGCGGCCCCGACTTCAAGGCCGACGTGCTCAAGCTCATCAAGTCCCTCGAGATCCAGTGCAACAAGCTCGGCGTCGACATCAAGCTGGGCAAGGAGGCCACGCCCGAGGCGCTTGCCGACGTGAAGGTCGACAAGATCGTCCTGGCTGCCGGCTCCACGCCCGCGATGCCTCCCATCCCCGGCATCGAGACGGCAGAGCTTGCCTGTGATTACCTCACCCACAAGGCCGAGGTCGGCAAGAACGTCGTTGTGATCGGCGGCGGCCTGGCCGGTACCGAGGCGGCCTGCGACATCGCGCCCAAGGCCGAGAGCGTCACCATCGTCGAGATGCTCCCCGACATCCTCTTCACAGCCAATCACTGCCTCAACAACGATCAGCACCTGCGCAAGATGGTCAAGGACCGCGGCGTCAACGTTGTCGCCGGCGCCAAGGTTACCCAGATCACGCCCGAGAGCGTGACCTACGAGAAGGATGGCGAGACCTTCACCATCGCCTGCGACACCGTGCTCAATGCCGCCGGCTTCCGTGCCAACGACACGCTCGAGGATGCCTGCCTCGCCGTGTGCGATGACGTGACCGTCGTCGGCGATGCGGTGGGTCCGCGCAAGATCCTCGATGCCATCCATGAGGGCTATCACGCCATCCGCGTCATGGAGTAGGCTGTTCCAAAAAAGTTCGCTGATTGCATTGGAGCCGGCCCTCCCAGGCCGGCTCCTCTGCTTACCGTTCGCCCGCAACAATATGCCGTTTACCTGCGGTGATACTAAAAAATAGGTACGAAAGATACCCATCAATACCCATAAACCGGCGAACGGTATCGCGGGATACTTTCCTCAGGTTGCACTACCCGTTTTCGAGGAAAGGAACCTCCCATGGACAAAGAAGATCTGTTCGATATGTCGTCCGACAGCCTGGAGGACGTCGATTCCTTCGAGGATCTCGTCGATCTTTCCGGCAAGGTGGCGGTTGTCTCCGGCTCCGTGGGACTTGCCCTCTTCGTGATCCGCCGTCTCGCCGAACTCGGCGCCAAGGTCGTTTTCGGCGCCCGCTCCGAGGAGTGGGGCGAGATGGCCACCGAGGCCTTGAACGATCTTGGCTACGAGGATGTCAAGTATTTCCAGTACGATACCCGCAACGTTGCCGAGTCCGAGGCACTCGTCAAGTTTGCCGAGGAGACCTACGGCCCTGTGGACATCTGCGTGCCGGTTGCTGCCACCTGGCAGGCCCGCGCCTTCCTCGACATGGACGAGGAGCTCTACGACGATGTCATCGACACCGACATGAAGGGCCAGTACTTCCTGA
>CAMNAH010000179.1 GCA_946530775.1 uncultured Coriobacteriales bacterium | reverse complement strand
ATGTGCTTCGAGCGGTTCAGCCGAGAGCTCCGAGGCCATCCCATCACGCGACAGCAGCACGGCACGCGCATCGGCGGGTGCGGCGAGCAGTGCCTGCTCGACCGTTTCCGCTACGGCAGAGATCTGCGCAAATGCATCCTCGAAAACCCATGAGGTGTCGAGGGCGAGCACGGACGCGGATGCAGCGTCCTCGGGTTCGGCGCGCACGATCTCGGCGGCAAGGTCGAGCTCGTGCAGGCGCTTGCGCATGCGTGCGATACCCGCGGGTCGCTCCCCGAGCACGAGGATGGGCACCTTTGGCTCGCGCACCGCAGCACGGGCGTCGGCGAGGAGCTTCTCAGCGCAGGCTCGATCGAAACGCCTCCAGCCCTCGCAGCCGAACCCGCGGCGCAAAAGGCCGGGCGCGACGTTCGCGGCAATCTGGGCCGCCTCGGCGGCAAGCGCTTCTCCGCGCGTGAGCACAGCAAGCGGCGCCGTTCCATCCCACCCGCACAGGGCGAGCAGCGCGGCAGCATAGTCGCTCCTGATGCCCGTCTCGCGCACGGAGCCCCATCCGCGGATGAAGAGGGGCTGCGACCCCGAGAGCACGATGCCCACGGCAGCACGCGCGCCGTGCAGGCGCACCGACACCACAACACCGGGTCGCTCACGGTCGACGGTGGGACGCGCGCCCGTGCGCGAGAAGATGCGGTCGACGATAGCATCCTTGGCACGTTCGGCTATGAACTGGGTGTTCTTGAGCTTGTCGTTCACGCCATGGGCGTCCACCATGAATGTTGCATGCTCGCCGAGCTCGTCCTCCCACGCCATCGCGGCAAGCGACGCGTAGAGGGCGTTCGAGTCGGCTGCATCCACGCGTGCGAGCACCGCAACCACGCGCGAGGCGAGGCGCGATCCCAGGCATACGGCGATGCCGCGCTCGATAGACCCCTCGAACGAGACCTGGCCGCGCAGAGGCCTGACCTTCTCGGCGCCCAGCGCCTTGAGCTCGCTTGCGAGCAGGTCCTCGAACCCGCCGGGGCATGTTGCGGTGAACTCCACGTGCTACCTCCATCTGTTGCTGCCACCATCATACGTTGACGCGCGCGCATGCAGGCGCCTCGGCTAAGATAATGCTCGGAAGCTACAGCCTTTGATTGGAAGGGGCATCTATGGCAGACGAAACCGCCGAGAAGAAAGCCAAACCCGAGTTCATGAGCGTGCCCGCGCAGAGCGAGCTCGAGGCTCCCGCGGCAGCGAGCGCGAACCTCATCTGGAAGGGCGCCGACGGCACCGAGATCGCCTACAAGGTCACCGCCGCCCACGTGGACGTGCGTGATGACGCGGGCGTGCTCATCGGCAAGATGTTCTCGCTCTCCTACGCCGCTCTCGATGCAGACGGCAACGTCGACCCCGCCCGTCCCGTCACCTTCGCCTACAACGGCGGCCCCGGCTCGGCCTCGGTGCCCGTCAACTTCGGCGGCATCGGCCCCAAGCGCGTGGCCACCGACGGCCTCAACCACCTGCGCGCCGACGCCGCGCTCGAGGACAACCCCGAGACGCTCCTGCGCGACTCCGACCTCGTGTTCCTCGATGCGCTCGGCACCGGCTGGTCGCGCATCGCCGAGGACGCCGACACCAAGAAGATCTTCGGCATCGATGGCGACGCCGATTCCTTCGCACGTGCCATCTGCACGTGGCTCGAGGAGAACAGGCGCTGGTCGAGCCCGCTCTATATCTTCGGCGAGTCGTACGGCACCGTGCGCAACGCCGTCCTCATGCGCCTGCTCGGCGAGCGCGGCATCAAGCTCACCGGCGTCGTCATGCTCTCCGCGCTCTTCGACTGGATGCAGGTCCAGCCCGGCAGCGACACCTACTACCTGGGTATGACGCCCACATTCGCCGCCACGGCGCAGCATTTCGGCAAGGCTGGCCAGGGCGTGGACGTTGACGAGTGGTTCGATCACGCGATGGCGTGGACCGAGGACGTGCTGGCGCCTGCGCTTCTCAAGGGCGATCGCCTAGGCGACGAGCGCGAGCGCGAGGTCGCAGAGGAGATGTCGGCGCTCATCGGCCTTCCCGCCGAGCACATCCTCGAGCATCATCTGCGCATCGATCTCGGCGATTTCCGCACCGAGCTCCTGCGCGCCGAGAAACGCGTGTGCGGGCGCTTCGACATGCGCTTCACCTCCGACAGCCCCTCCCCCGTCCAGGGTCCGTTCTTCTCCTGGGGCGAGGACCCCTCCGACGATGCCCTCGATGCCAACTGGGTCATGGCGCTCCGCCGGTTCTGCTCCGAGGAGCTGGATTACCGCGGACCCGCCATCTACCTGCCCGGCAACTACGAGAAGGTCAACAAGACGTGGAACTGGGCCCATGAGGAGCCGGGCACGGGCTGGCCTGCCGACGCGCCCAACGTGGCCGTGGACCTCGCGACGGCCCTGCGCCGCAACCCCACCTGCAAGCTCGCGATCATCGGCGGGCGCTACGATGCGGCGACCACCTTCTGGAACGTGCGCCACGACATCAGCTGCCAGTTCCTCTCGCCCGAGCTCAAACAGCGCGTGCGGTGGTACCGTTATGGCTGCGGCCACATGGCCTACACCGACGAGCCCACGCTGCACGCGATGGGCGCCGACCTGCGCGCCTTCTATGCTATGCGCTGATGGCATATCCCCGTGCATTCGTCGCGACGGCGAAGCTGCGGGCACATCGATTTGATAGCATAGAAATGATGGGAAGAACGCGGGCATGAGCCCGCTCGAATGAAGGGACAAGCACATGGACAGCGCAATCCAGGCGAAGATCGACCTCTGGGCAGAGAAGGTCACCATCCCCGACCTTAAAGAGGAGCTCGACGCCCTTATCGCCGCCGGCGACGAGGACAAGCTCTTCGATGCCTTCTACCGCAGCCTCGAGTTCGGCACCGCGGGCCTGCGCGGCACCCTCGGCGTGGGCACCAACCGCATGAACGAGTATGTGGTTGCCCAGGCCACCCAGGGCCTCGCCG
>CAMNAH010000178.1 GCA_946530775.1 uncultured Coriobacteriales bacterium | reverse complement strand
CGGCATCGAGCGTCGAGGCGACCACGTCGCACTCGTGCCCGAGCTCGGTCTGAGCCTCCCCCATCACCGTGGCCTGGTGCAACAGTGCGGAGGCGATGGTCGCGATGGTCGCCGAGAGCACCGAGATGGTGAGCAGCGTGGTGAACATCCGGTCCGCAAGCGTGATGCGCGCGCCCGGCGCCTGCCTGCTGGCCATGGGCTACCCCTGGATCCGATAGCCCACGCCGCGGACCGTCTGGATGAGGCCCGCGCTCTCACCGAGCTTGGAGCGCAGCGTCTGCACGTGGACGTCGACTGTGCGGGAGCCGCCATCGAAGTCCCAACCCCAGACGCGCCGCAGCAACGTCTCGCGCGAGAACACCTCGCCCGGCGAGCCCATCAAGAAGGCGAGCAGGTCAAACTCGCGCATGGTGAGCGAGAGCGGCTGGCCGTCGAGCTCGGCCGTGCGGCGCGAGGGCCACAGCTTGACCAGACCCACCTCGAGCGGAGCGCTGGGCTCCTGTAGGCTTCGGTTGGAGCGCCTGAGCAGCGCGCGAACCCTGCTGACCATCTCCATCATGCCGAAGGGCTTTGCCAGATAGTCGTCGGCGCCGCCGTCGAGGGCACGCACGGTGTCGAGCTCGCTGTCCTTGGCAGTGAGCATCATGACCGGAACGTTGCGCATCTCCCTGCTGTGGCGGATGCGCGCCAGAATGGCCAAGCCGTCGGTATCGGGAAGCATGATGTCGAGCAGCACGGCATCGGGCAGCCGCTCGGCACACGCCTGCCGGAACTCGGCGTCATCGGCGCATCCGCGTGCCTCGAGCCCCGCCTGCGTGAGCGCGTACACGGTGAGCTCACGGATGTTGGTGTCGTCCTCGACGTAATAGATCATGGTGCCCTCCTCGTCTCGCGTTCCCATTGTATCGCGCCGAGCGCGAGTGCCCCCTCCCCTTACAGCCCCCTTACATGCACTTGTCTACAGCCTTTCGTTAGCCCCACCTGCACGATAATCGCTAGGTACCATGAAATATTCTCTCGGTACCTTGACATTCTCTATGGGAGGCATATCGTAGAGATGGCCAAACAGGAGAAGGGAGCGGTATGACAGACACGCCTGCCACCAGCCTGCCCCTGCCTCGCCACGTGCTGCATGACCTCGGCTTCTTTGGCCATTACCTGCACCTCCATGCCGGAGGGCGCAGCGGCCAGCAGCACATCCTCGTCAAGCTCCACAAGAGCGGCGGACACATGACCCAAAGAGACCTCCAGGAGGCGGCTGGCATCAGCTCGGCCTCCATATCGGAGGTGCTCTCCAAGCTCGAGTGCGCCGAGCTCATCACCAGGACGAGGTCGGACGAGGACCGCAGGCAGCTGGACATCGCCCTCACACAGGAGGGCACCACCCGCGCCGAGGAGCTCATCGAGCGGCGGCGGGAGTTCGAGAGGCAATGCCTCTCGTGCCTCAGCGAGCAGGAGCAGGAGCAGCTCGTCACATTGTTGGATCGCCTCGCCGAGCACTGGCGGGGCCTAGAGGGAGAGGGGGCATGCGCATGAGCCAACCGCAAGAGAAGACCATGTCGCATCTGACGCTGGGGGAGATCTTCAAGACCCTCGGCGGGTCCATTCGCGAGAACAAGCGCAATTCCATCATCGCGCCGGTGTTCGTGCTGGGAGAGGTCATCATCGAATGCGCCATTCCCTTCATCACCGCGCGCCTCATCAACGAGATGAGCGCCGGGTGCGGCATCGACGTCATCGCGCGCTACGGCATCGTGCTCACCATCATGGCCCTCATCAGCCTGGCGTGCGGCACCATCGCCGGCATCGCGGCCTCCATAGCCTCGACCGGCTTCGCACGCAACCTGCGCCACGACATGTTCGCATCCATCCAGCGGTTCAGCTTCTCCAACATCGACCGCTTTAGCACCAACTCGCTGGTCACGCGCCTCACCACCGACACGCAGAACGTGCAGATGGCCTACATGCAGATCATCCGCTCCGCGGTGCGCAGCCCCATGATGATCATCTTTGCCGCCACCATGGCCTTCATCACCGGCGGCAGGATGGCCGTCGTCTACGTCATCGTGGGATTCCTGCTTGGCTTTGCCCTCATCAGCATCGCCCGCACCGTCATGCCCATCTTCCGCCGCATCTTCAAGAAGTACGACGCCCTCAACGAGAGTGTCGAGGAGAACGTCACCGGCATCCGCGTGGTCAAGAGCTTCGTGCGCGAGGAGTACGAGAACAAGAAGTTCCAGAAGGCCTCCGGCGAGGTGTTCCAGGACTTCTGGGGCGCCGAGCGCATCCTGGCCTGGAACCAGCCCATCATGACCTTTGCCGTCGACACCATCTACGCCTTCGTCGTCTACTTCGGCAGCAAGACCATCGTCAGCACGGCCGGTGCCGCCATGAACGTCGGCCAGATGTCGGCGCTCATCACCTACGGCTTCTCCATGCTCATGAGCCTCAATATGCTCTCCATGATCTTCGTCATGATCACCATGGCCGAGGAGAGCTCGCGGCGCATCTGCGAGGTCCTGCTCGAGCAGCCCGACCTCGCCAACCCCGCCAACCCCGTCTATGAGGTGGCCGACGGCTCCATCGACTTCGACAACGTGAGCTTCGCCTATCACCCGGAGAGCGGTCGCTACGCCCTGCACGACATCGACCTGCACATCAAGAGCGGCGAGGTCATCGGCATCATCGGTGGCACCGGCTCGTCGAAGTCGACGCTCATCCAGCTCATCAGCCGCCTGTACGATGCCACCCAGGGCACCGTGCGCGTGGGCGGGCTCGACGTGCGCGCCTACGACATGGATACCCTGCGCAACGAGGTCGCCGTGGTGCTGCAACGCAACGTGCTGTTCTCCGGCACCATCAAGGACAACCTGCGCTGGGGCAACGAGCACGCGACCGACGAGGAGCTTGTCGAGGCGTGCAAGCTCGCCCAGGCCGACGAGTTCGTGCAGCAGTTCCCCGACGGCTACGACACCTACATCGAGCAGGGCGGCACCAACGTCT
>CAMNAH010000177.1 GCA_946530775.1 uncultured Coriobacteriales bacterium | reverse complement strand
GTCAACCACGTGCAGGATGAGCGCCGTGCGCTCGATGTGGCGCAGGAACTCGTGGCCGAGGCCCTTGCCCTCGCTCGCGCCCTCGATGAGGCCGGGCACGTCGGCGCAGACGAACGAGCGGCCGTCGGGCGTGCGCGCCACGCCGAGGTTGGGCACGAGCGTGGTGAACGGGTAATCGGCGATCTTGGGGCGTGCGGCGCTGATGCGCGCGATGATGGAGCTCTTGCCCACGGAGGGCATGCCCACGAGCGCCGCATCGGCCATGAGCTTCATCTCGAGCTCGATCCAATGCTCGAGCGCGGGCTCGCCCTTCTCGGCGAAGGCGGGGGCACGGCGCACGGACGTCACGAAGTGGATGTTGCCACGACCTCCCACGCCGCCAGGCGCCACGCACACGCGCTCGCCGGGCTGAGTGAGGTCGGCGATCTCGTAGAGGGGCTCCATGGTCTCGGGATCGAGCTCGCGGATGACGGTTCCCAGTGGCACCTTGAGGATGAGGTCCTCGCCATCGCGGCCATGCTTGCGGGCGCCCTGCCCGTGCGTGCCGCGCTCGGCGCGGAAATGGTGCTTGTAGCGGTAGTCGATGAGCGACGAGAGCTGCGCATCGGCAACGCAGATCACGCTGCCGCCGTCACCGCCGTCGCCGCCATCGGGACCGCCCTTGGGGACATAGGCCTCGCGGCGAAACGACATGCAGCCTGCGCCGCCGTCGCCGCCGCGAACGTTGATATGGGAGAAATCGGTGAAGCTCGACACGCACGCCCTCCAAAAGCGAACCTTGCACATAACAGTACAAGGATACAAAAAAGGCCCCGGTTTGCGCCCGGGGCCTCGAAGTTCTAGTTACGTTCGTTACACAGTGCGCACATGCACGCGATGCTTGGCGCCCTTGGTGAACTCGACGGTTCCCTCGACGAGCGCGAACAGGGTGTCATCCTTGCCGCGACCGACGTTGTCGCCGGGAACGATGTGGGTGCCGCGCTGACGGACGAGGATCTCGCCGGCGTTCACATGCTGGCCGCCGTAACGCTTGGTGCCGAGACGCTGAGCCTGCGAATCGCGGCCGTTACGGGAGGAGCCGAGACCTTTTTTGTGTGCCATGATTTCTACCTGCCTTTACGTTCTGTCTTGGCTTACTCAGCCGACTCAGCGGCCTCATCGGTGCTTGCCGACTTCGCGGAGCTGCGCGTGGTGGGAAGCGAGGAGATGAGGAGCTTGGTGAGGTTCTGGCGATGGCCGTTGGTGCGGTGATAGCGCTTGCGCTTCTTGAGCTTGAAGACGAGAACCTTCTCGCCCTTGTACTGCTCGAGGACCTCGGCGGTGACCTTCTTGGACTTGAGGGCTTCAGGATCGACGATGGTCTTCTTGCCGTCGTTGAGCATCAGGACGTCGAGTTTGACCTTATCGCCAGGCTGCGCGTCGAGCTTCTCCACGGAGACAATATCGCCCTTGGCAACCTTATACTGCTTGCCACCAGTTGCTACGATTGCGTACATGACATGCCTTTCATTGCTGGTTTAAGTGCAACAGGAGATATGTTATCAACGATTTTGCAGCTAGTCAACGAGTTTTGGCAATGAAAGTTGGAACGGCTCCACAAGGTTGCCATCATCGAGATGATGCTGCGCCGTGCGCACGCACTTGAGGTACTCGGGAGCCGCTTCAGGCGCATCCGAGAGCTCGAAGCAAGCGCGCACGAAGGCCTCGGGGCGCATGGCTCCCGTAGGCAGGATGCGCGTTTCGAGCGCAAGCTCGAGTCCCCTATCGCCGCAGGTGAGCGCATGCGAGACATAGCTCTCACCAATGGTTACCGTCTTGGGCTTGGTGCCGCGCATATAGGTGAAGGTGCCCTGCGCGCACAGGCGCGCGAGCCCCTCCTCGAACGTGTCCGCATCGATGCCGTCGCCCAGGTCGAGGACCCAGGACGAACGGTCGAGCCAGGCTTCGAGCGCCGGCAGCGAGCCGTCCACATAGCAGGCGCGCACCGGGCGAAGCGCTGTGGGCGTGAAGGCGCGCAGATGCTCGAGCACCTCGTCCTCGTCGAGCTGCTCGGTAATGAAGAGATCGAAGTATTCGGCACGCGATGAGACGCCCACGGGAAGCGCCGATGAGAACTGCACCTTCATACGGCGCGCGAAGCCGTTCGACACGGCGAAGGGCAGACCCGCGCGCCTGATGGAGCGCTCGATGGTGGCGATGACCTCGAGATGGCCGAGAAACGCCAGTCGATCGCTCTTGGGATACTCGAACCTGAGACGCCAGAGCCCCTGCCTCATGACCTCACCCCCTGGATGACGTTGGCCACGCCGAGCGTGGGGCACACGCCGCATCCCGTGCAGGAGGTCATAGTGCAATCGGCGGTGGTGACGCCCTCGAGGGCGCGGCGCCACTCGCGCTTGAGGAAGCCCTTCGAGACCGCAGGCGATGTGTGGTCCCAAGGCAGGCGTGCATCGAGCGGGAACTCCTCGCAGGCCACATCCTCGAGGTCGAGGCCCACGGCGTGCGCCGCCTCGCACCAGGTCTCGTACGAGAACTCGGAGGTCCAGGCATCGAAGCGGCAGCCGCGCCTCCAGGCCTCGTGGATGAGCGCGAAGCCGTCGCGTCCCATCTTCGAGAGAGCTCCCTCCACGAGCGAGGTGCGTGCGTCGTGGTAGGAGATGCGGATATCGCGGTCCTTCGGGGCAGATGCGAGCAGAAGCGCCTGACGGCGGCGCACCTCCTCGACGGGAAGCTGGCCGCACCACTGGAAGGCCGTGAACGCCTTGGGAACGAGCACGGCAACGGAGATGGAGACCGTGATACCGCTCTTGCGGCCCTTCCCCACCACCTCGCGGCCGATATCGAGCACGCGCGCCGCAGAGTCTGCGATGGCGCGGATGTCGTCGTCGGTCTCGGTGGGAAGGCCCATCATGTAGTAGAGCTTGACCTTGCGCCAGCCGCATCCGAAGGCGTTGCGCGCGGCGCGTTCGAGGTCCTCCTCGGTGACGTTCTTGTTGATGACATCGCGCAGGCGCTGGGTTCCCGCCTCCGGC
>CAMNAH010000176.1 GCA_946530775.1 uncultured Coriobacteriales bacterium | reverse complement strand
GCGAGGAGCGCTTCGAGGAGTTCCGGGCAAGACTGGCGGCCCGCTCATAGCCAACAATCGAAAGGCGATGGCCCGTGCTCGTGATTGCGCACCGCATGCGCACGGTCATGGGTGCCGACAAGATCATCGTGCTTGAGGACGGGCATGTCGTCGAGCAGGGCAGCCCTGCGGAGCCCCTTGCTGCGAAGGGCACGTTTGCGCATATGGCAGAGCTGCAGGGGGCGAGTGCCGGCTGGTCCGTCTGAGCAGCGATGCGTGGGTATTGAGCAACCGGGGCCCGCAGGGCAGAGCCTGCGGGCCCCTTCTCATCACGTAGGTGCGCAGGGACGATCTATGCCTGATAAACCACTTTGCCGTCGAAGATCGTGAGGATGCAGCGTGTGTCGCGGGCATCGCGCGGGTCGATGGCAAGCACGTTGGTGTCGAACACGGCGATGTCGGCCAGCTTGCCGGCCTCGAGCGTGCCGAGCACGTCCTCCTGCTCGAGATCGTAGGCGCCGCCGTAGCACCAGGCGCGCAAAAGCTCGCCCGCGCTGATCATGTTCTGCGTGTTGAAGGGTTCGCCGCCCTCGGGGAACAGGCCTCCGCAGGCACTGTAGACGCCCACGCCCAGCTCGTCGCGGGTCATGGGGAGGTCGGTGCCGCAGGAGAGCACCACGTTGCTGTCGAGCATGTGACGGCGGTTCCAGTAGCGAGCGCCGCGCTCGGGGCCGATCTTCTCGGAGATCATGGCGAGCTTGGACTCGCGGTCGGCGATAGACTGGATGAGCGGGTAGACCTCGGCCACCACACCGAGCTCGCCCATGCGCTCGAGGTCGATGGGGTCGGCGTCCTCGAGGTCGGTCATGGCCTGGCGGAGTGTCACCTTGCCGTCCTCGCCGCGCTGGCACTTCTCGAAGATGTCGAGCGCGTGCGCCACGGCGGCGTCGCCCTGCGTGTGGAGCGAGAAGCGCAGACCGTGGGCATCGGCGTCGAGCACCTGGCGCTCGTGCTCAGCCCAGTCGATATCGAGCGTGCAGCAGGTGTCGAGATCGAGGTAGGGCTCCTTCATCTCGCCCTCGTGCTGCGAGATGGAACCGTCGGTCATCTGGTTGAAGCCCGAGAAGCTGATCTGCGGGTGATTCGCGAAGCGATCGTGCATCGCGACGCCGTAGGGGATGTTGGCGGGGGCGCCGACGGGCTGGCTCATGAGGTTCAGACGCAGGCTCAGCTCGCCCGCATCGGCCAGCTTAGCGGCCTCGTCGACAAACCAGTAGTCGTCGTAGCCCATCTCCTTGGTGGAGGTGACGCCGTGGGAGTTCATCATGGCGAGGTAGTCGCGGTAGATGGGCACGCTCATCTCGGTATCGGAGATGACCTCCTTGAGCAGGAGGTAGGCCTTCTCGGACCAGCAGGCAGCGGGCGTGAAGCCGTACTTGGCCTCTGCAGCGCCGTTCATGGCCATGCCGTCCGCCCACTGGCCTACGAGCACGCACGGCACGTCTCCGAAGGCCTCGTCGAGCACGGCCTCGTCCACGGGGAGCAGCTCGAGCGGGAACTCATGGCCGATGGCATAGCCGGGGCGCATGCCGCTCTCGCGCACGCGGGCGATGGCCTCCTCGATGCTTGCAACGCCCGTGAGGTCCGCGCCAGCATTCTGCAGCAGATGCCCGTTGAAGAAGCAATGCACGTCGGTGAGGCCGGGGGAGACGAGCGCGTCGCCCAGCTCGTAGATGCGCGTGTCAGCGGAGGCATATGCGCTTCCATCGCCCATGCCGACAGCCTCGATGGTATTGCCCGCGATGGCCACGAACCCGGGGAAGGCCTCGATGGAGGTCGCATCGAAGATCGCGTTCGAGCGCAGGATGATGTCTGCCATTACCGCTCCAATCTAATAGACAAGTTAAAGCCGATTTCATACCTATTTACATGATACACCCCGCGCGGCCGCACGGTGCCAACGCGGGGTGCATGTCGGTAAATGGGCAGCTGAGCGCTGCCGTTGAGCGGACAGGCGGCTAATGGGCGGCGATGAAGGCCTCGACCTCGTCGAGGGGACGATAGGCGGGGATGGTGCCGTCGATGGTCACGGAGAGCGCGGCGTAGCCGGCGGCCCACTTCATGGCCTCGCGCAGCGTCTTGCCGCGCACCAGGCCGAAGACGGTGGCTGCCATGAAGCCGTCGCCGGCACCCGCGGTGTTGACCACGTTGTCCACATGCACGGGGTCGACCGTGAAGAACGTGCCGTCGGCCTCGAGCGCGCAGGCGCCGTCGTGTCCGAGCGTCATGACCACGTTGCCCACGCGATAGGTCTTCTTGACCTTCTTGGCGAGCGATTCGGCATCGAGCGGATCGTCCTCGGCAAGGCCCTCGATGTAGCGCCCCTCCACCTCGTTGATGAAGAGGTAATCCACGTAGTCGAGGCATCCCATGGGCTCCTCGGGCAACGGCGAGGGGTTGAGCGCGACGTTCATGCCGAGCTTCTTGGCGTACTTCGCACCCTCCTGCGAGACATGCTGGGGCACCTCGAAGCCGGTTACGAAGAAGTTCGAGCCCGCCATGTCGTCGAGCGCTGCCTCGACCTCGCCAACGGTGAGCTTGACGGACGACGAATCGCCATCGATCACGGTGTTGCGCCCATCGGGTCCGATGAGGATGAGGCCCGTGCCGGTGGCGACCTCGTCGGTGCGATAGAGGTAGGTGGTGTCGGCGCCCGCGTCGGTCATCCACTTATCGCCGAGATCGCCCCAGGGGTCGTTGCCCACCTTGCCGATATAGGCAACCTTGAGGCCCAGGCGCCCCAGCGCCACGGTGACGTTGGAGCCCTTGCCGCCGTCCTCGGCGACATGCCAGTTCTTGACCGGCAGCGTCTCGCCCCACACGGGCATGTGGTCGCAGTAGGCGTACTGGCCCACGCCGTGCGAGTTCAAGACGATGACATCCATCTGCTTTGCCATCGCTACCACCCCTTGACCTCGTGGGAAAGCGGATGGTCGATGGTGTATTCGGTGGTCATGAGCGTGATGTCGGGGATGTACTTGGGCAGGATGGTGACCGGGTACTCGATGGTGGGCTCGCTC
>CAMNAH010000175.1 GCA_946530775.1 uncultured Coriobacteriales bacterium | reverse complement strand
TGGTACCAGATCGAGCTCACCCGCAAGAACCACCTCGACGTGGTCACGCTCAAGGTGGAGGTCAACCCCGACTTCGACTTCGACCAGATCAGCGCCATCGAGCAGCTCCAGAAGGACATCTCCGCCAAGCTCAAGACGGCGCTGTCCGTGGGCATCAGGGTCAAGCTCGTCGAACCCATGTCCATCCCCCGCTCCGAAGGCAAGGCAAAGCGCATCATCGACCTGAGAGGAGATGATCAGTAATGATCATGCAGCTCACCGTGTTCCTTGAGAACTCCGAGGGGCGTCTCGCGGCACTCTGCCGCACCCTTGCCGATGCCGGCGTCAACATGGACGCGCTGACCATCGCCGAGTCGAGCGACTACGGCATCGTGCGCATCATCTGCGATAACGTGTTCCACGCCGTGGACGTGCTGGAGGACGCGGGCTTCCGCGCCACCAAGACCAAGGTGCTCGCCGTGGAGCTCCCCGACCGTCCGGGCGCCCTTGCCGAGATGCTCGAGGCCCTCGACTCCACCGGCGTCAACATCGAGTACGGCTACTGCTTCCAGTCGAACGGCGATGTGGCCATCGACGTGCTCAAGATCAAGCCGCAGGATCGCGACAAGGCCGAGGCGGCAATCGCGGCTGCCGGCTTCAAGCTGCTGCACTACGACGACATCTCCAACTAGGCGCAGCAGGCGCACATGCACGTGCACAAGGACCCGCAGCCGTTCGGCGCGCGGGTCCTTTTCATCCGCACACACAGACAAGTTAGGTGCTAAGCTATACCAGATGCGCAGGCACCCATCGAGAGAAGGTCGAAACGCCTATGAAGATACAGCTCACCCCGAGGATACAGGCGCTTATCATGTTCGCAGTCGTCGTCCTGGCTGCAGCGCTCGCGGCGTTCGTGAAGTCTATGGTCAGCGGCGAGGCCTTCTCGCTCAACTGGGGCGTCACCTTGGTCGCAGCTGCTGCCTGCGCCGTCGTCTTCTATCTGGGTCCCCCGCTCGTCCATCGCCTCACCCATAGGGACTCGAAATAGCGCATGCGGCATCATCGCTTCGAAAGGGCCGCCCCGATACGATTCGGGGCGGTTTTTTCTCAAAGACGCCCTTTGCCGCTCGAGACCCACATCCGCATGTCTGCCGCGCGGAGCGGACACGACATGGAGACGCGGCCGTAAGGGGCATTTCGGGCGCCATTCGGCATGCGGCACCGCTAGAATGGTGCCTATGGACACGAACGACCCCAATCGCACCCAGTTCCTCGGCGGACAGCCCGACGGCGAGCTCGACCGCACGATCCTGCGCCCGCGTGCGCTCGATCCCGTGTCGACCGAAGCCCATGCCGGCATGCCCGTCTCGTCCACCGCGCCCCTCTCCACTGTTACGCCAGTCGGCGCAGAGCATACGCCGCGAAGCACGCGCAACCGCACGCGGCGCAGCTCCGAGCCCCGTCACGGGTGCCTCTCCTTCTTCCTCTGGATCATCGCGGCGGTAATCTTCGGCCTGTGCATCGTGCGCATGCTGCCGCTCGACATGAGCTCGGGCCGCCTCATCCCCGAGACCGTCTCGCTGGTGCCGCTCTTCATCGCACCCGCCGCCATCATCCTCGTGCTCGCCCTGCTCTGGCATCGCGGGGCGTTGGCGCTGCTCGCCGGCACATCGCTCGCGCTGCTCCTCTGGTGGCATGCGGGCTATTTCATCCCCGCGGGATCGCTCTCGCCTGCAGCGCAGACCACCGCGTCGCCCGCCTCAGAGCCGAGCACCGAAGACGCCGCCATGCGCATCATGACGCTCAACGTCTATAACGGCCATGCGAGCGCTGACGAGGTCGTGGCGTGCGTGCGCGAGAACAACGTGGAGCTGCTCGCCATCCAGGAGGCCAGCTGGGCCTTCCTCGATGAGCTGGAGGCCGCGGGCATCTACGACGTACTCCCCTACACCGTCTGGTCGGATGCGGGCGAATGGGATAACGGCGGCCTCAACTGCCTGTTCGCGATGACGCCCCTCTACGATACGGACAGCGACCTCTTGCCCACCGAGCTCTCGGCCATGAGCGCGGGCACCATCGATATCGGCGGTCGCGCGCTGCGCTTTGTATCGTGCCATCCGGGCTCGCCGCATCTGGGCGGTCAGGATCTCTGGAACGCCGGTCTCGACACCATCGGATCGCTATCCGACTACGACCACGCCTATGTCATCATGGGCGACTTCAACTCCACCTGGAACCATGCGCGCTTCCGCGCACTGCTCGGCGAGAGCTTCGTCGATGCAAGCCAGCAGGCAGGCGAAGGGTTCCACATGACGTGGCCCTCGGACCTTTCCGCCTATGTCGAGAACAGCCTGCCGGTAGAGGTCGATGTGCCCCAGAGCGTGCTTTCCCACGTGCCTGCGATCATCGAGATCGACCATATCGTCTATGCGGCGGATGCAGGCATCTACGTGGGCGGATTCAAGACGGCGCGCATTTCCGGCACAGACCATCTTGCCCTTATCGCCACGCTCGAGGTGAGCTAGCGCACCTGCACTTACAAATCGGCTGAACATGGTGCTGCCCCCGCGCCGGGGGATGTTGCCGAGCGCGGGGGCAGACCAAGAAGGAAGGGGGAAGAACCCGGTCGTTTAGCCGAAGAGCTTTCCGATCAGGCTGTTCTTTCGCTTCTCCTGTGCTTCGAAGTACTTCTGGTTCTCGGTCTCGAAATCGAGGCCCTCCTTCTCGCAGCGGGCGCGGAGCTCTGCGATGCGCTCCTCCTCCGCCTTGCGGTCGGCCTCCTCCTGCTCGAGACGGGCACGCTCCTCGGGGTCGATCCAGGTGCCGCCCTCGGCGAGCACGGCCTGCTTCTGACGCTCGAGGATGATGGCCTTGTCCTCGTCGAGGTGCTTCTCAACATCGAGCTTCCAGAGCAGGATGATGGAGAGGGCGAAGCCGATCATGTCCATGCAGAGATAGGCGATCACGAGGCCGGTCTCGGTTGACGGGGCCTGCTGCGGGAGCGTGGCATCGTAGCCGAGCGCGCCAAGGAAGATGTTCACGATGCCCATGGAGAGCACCGCGAGGCCCACCATCGTGGCGCCGTA
>CAMNAH010000174.1 GCA_946530775.1 uncultured Coriobacteriales bacterium | reverse complement strand
TCGGGGCAGGAGATGTAGCTCATGTTCTCGATGAGGCCGAGCACGGGCACGCCCATCATCGCTGCCATCTTGACAGCCTTGCCCACGACCATCTGGACGAGGTCCTGGGGCGTGGAGACGATGACGACGCCCTCGATGGGCAGCGACTGGAACACCGTGAGGGCGACGTCGCTGGTTCCCGGAGGCATGTCGATGAGCAGGTAATCGAGCTCGCCCCAGTCGCACTGGCCCCAGAACTGCTGCAGGGCGCCGGCAACCACGGGACCGCGCCAGAGCACGGGGTCGGTCTCGCTCTCGAGCACGAGGTTCGCGCTCATGATCTTGATGTTGCGCACGACGGTCTCGACGGGAACGAGCAGGTTCTCGTAAGCCGTGGCATGCATGCCCGAGAGGCCGAACATCTTGGGGATGGAGGGGCCGGTGAGGTCGGCATCGAGGATGCCCACCTTGGCGCTGGTGCGAGCGAGCTCGGTGGCGATCATGCCGCAGACGAGCGACTTGCCCACACCGCCCTTGCCCGAGACCACGCCGATGACATGGCGGACATGCGAGCCGGGCGCCTGCTCGAACATCTGGGGACCGGGGTCGTTGGCGGGGTCGAGTTTCTTCTGCTCATGGCCGGCATTGCGCGAGGCTTCGAACTCGCGGCGGATGGCTTCTTCCTCTTCGGGAGACAGGGGCATGGTGGATCCTCTCTATGTGGAACTGCGTACCTGATTGATTTTAGCTGCAAACAGCGGGAGCGTCTGCGCGGAAGTGCGAGCCTGCGCACTCTACACGGGCGCGCATGGCCGAGACGAGCGCCAGGGCGGATGTGCGCTCGAGGCTCGGCGCAAGGGCCTCGAGCCGAGCGGCGGCTTGGGCAAGGCCCTTCTCGGTACGGATGACCAGCGCATATTCGTCGAGTATCTGCCCGATTTCCCCACGCTGGCCCAGGCCCGAAACCTGACAAATGGACAGGTCGTTTGTCAGATTATTCCTGCGGTTTCTCGAGGCGGCGCTTCTGCCGGCGATGCCGCCGAAGACGAGCGCGCTGGCGGAGGCGAGCCCGCCCAGCCGGTCGGCGCCGTGCATGCCCCCAGCGCACTCGCCGCACGCGAAGAGCCCGGGCAGCTTGCAGGAGGCATCGCTGCGGATGGCGATGCCGCCGTTGCTCGCATGCGCATAGGGGCGGATCTCGACGGGCGCCTCGATGGGAAGCCCCGTGACCTGCTCGTACCAGCGCCTATAGGTGGCAATGAACTCGGGCACGGGATCGTGCAGGCGGTTCACCTGCACGAAGACAGGATCTGTGCTCTGCGCGATGGCGAGGTCGACCGCGCTTGACGCGAGCCTCGAGGTGAACGGCCCATAGGTCGAGCGCTCGTCGAGCAGGTCCTCGTCCACGGGAATCGAGAGCGTCGAGAAGCGGAAGCATTTCTCGTTGAAGACGACGGGACCTGCGGGCGTGAGCACCGTGGGCATGATCTGGAGAAACTCGATGTTCACGAGATCCTCGCCATGGGCGAGCGCGATGGCCTGCGCCGTTCCAAGGCAATCGCCGCGCGTGAGGTGATGCCCGTAGAGCCCGCCCATGCCGCCCGTCGCAAGCACGACCGCGGGCGTCGAGACGCCGAGCGCACGCCCTATGCGGTCGTCATGGAGCACCGCGCCCGCAATGCCGTCATCGTCCTCGACGAGGTCGACCAGCGTGCATGAGGGCAGCGCCTGCACGCCGAGCCGCTCCAGCTCGCGGGCGAAGACCTGTTTGAGCGATGCGCGCTCGAGTCCGCGCCAGGTGCGGTGCGTATGGTCGAAGCAGGGGATGTACTCGCGCTCGCCAGCTGCATCGGGCATGCGCAGACGCACCCCGCGCCGTTCGAGGTCTGCGAGCGCCGGAGTGATGCCGTAGGCAAGCGCGCGTGCGAGCGTCTCATCCGCGCAGCCGCAGCCGACATCCATGATGGTGGCGACCAGGTCCTCGGCATCCGTCTCGCCGTCTGGCGCGATGCAGCCCAGGCCCCAGGTGCCTTCGAAGAAGCTCGAACCCGAGAAGAGGGGGCCTGCGCTGGCAAGGCAGACCTGCGCGCCATCTTCGGCTGCGCAGATCGCGGCCATGCAGCCGGCTATGCCGGAGCCGACGACCAGCACATCGCATCGAATGGAAGGTTCCAGCCTCATTCCGCTCCTTTCGTGAGCTGTCCACATCATAGCCGAGCTGCCCTATACTGGGAGCAACCGAGCGATGGGAGGGCGCTATGATCACGGCCAATCTTCACGACATGACCCAGAACGACATCTCGGGCGAGCGTTTCGCCAAGGCTTTCGCGTGGCTGGCCGAGACCGACCTCGCTGCGCTCGAGCCTGGCCGTCACGAGATCGACGGCGACGATATCTTCGCCAACGTGATGTCCACCACGACGATGGCGCCTTCCGAGAAGAGCTACGAGGCGCATCGCGTCTACGCCGACATCCACTACGTCATCGAGGGCGAGGAGCACATCGGCACCGCGCCGGTTGCCGCCTGCGAGGCGCTCCAGGAGTTTAGCGAAGCCGATGATTTCTGCCTGTATGCCTATCCCGACGGCGATGCGTCGTGGGCCGTGCTCAAGGCCGGCGACTTCTGTGTGACGCCTCCCGCCGACGCCCACAAACCCGCCTGCTGCGGCGAGGCGGGTCCTGCTCCGCTGCGCAAGATCTGCGTGAAGGTGCGCGTGTAGGGTGGCGAAGCGTATCGGCCGCGATGGGCGCATCGCGCTGGTCGAGGGGGACTGCCCCGAATACCTGCTCATCCTGCCGGTCGACATGCGCGATCTGGATGATGCCGACCATCAGGCGGCCCTGATCGCCGCGCGCACTCATGCGCCGTTTACCCTGGCAGAGCTCGGCATCGCAACCTGGAACGACGAGCTCTCGCCCTGGGAGGCCCCGCCGGTCTTCGGCAGGCAGGGGTTCGGCTCGGGTGCCGCGCAGACGCTCTCCTACATCTGCGACCAGCTGGTTCCCGGCATCATCGAGCGCTGCGACCTCGCACACGATATCCCCACCATCCTGGGCGGCTACTCGCTCGCGGGCCTCTTCGCGCT
>CAMNAH010000173.1 GCA_946530775.1 uncultured Coriobacteriales bacterium | reverse complement strand
TCCTCGTCGCCCACGATGAGCTTCTCGCGCGGGGTCATGAAGTCGCGCACGAGCTTGTCGCGCGAGTCGCGGCTGGGACGATAGTCGCGGCTAGTGACGATGCCGAGAAGCTTGCCGGTGGGCGTGCCGTCGTCGGTGACGGGCATGGTGGAGAAGCCGCACTTCTCCTTGAGGTCCATGACCTGCGCAAGGGTCATATCGGGCGTGAGGTTGACCTCGGAAACCACGAAGCCGGCCTTGGAGCGCTTGACCTCGCGCACCATGGCGGCCTCGTCCTCGATGGTCTGGGAGCCGAAGATGAACGACACGCCGCCTTCCTGGGCAAGCGCGACGGCCATGCGCGGACCGGAGACCGACTGCATGATGGCCGAGACCATGGGGATGTTGAGGGAGATGGCGGGTTCCTCGCCGCGCTTGAACTTTACGAGCGGGGTCTTGAGCGTCACGTTCGCGGGAACGTTCTCAGCTGAAGAATACCCAGGGACCAGCAGATACTCGGAAAAGGTGTGAGATTCCTCAGTGAAAAACGTTGCCATGGCGCTCCTTCGGTCGCAAACGGTTTCAGTTAATTCTACCGATTTTAATATGAGGTTTGAACCGCTTGCCGAAATTCTCTAGATAACCGCTTGACGTGCAAGGATGTCTTCACCTGCAGGCGTTTTGCCCATGGAGCGGTCGGATAGCGCGCCAAGCGCCTCGGCAAGGTCATCGGGAAGGCGGTCGATAAGGGCGATACGCTCCCCCGTCACGGGATGATCGAAGGCGATGCTCCATGAGTGGAGGAACTGGCGGCTGAGCCCGAGGTTCTGGCGCTCGGTGCCCTTGCCGTAGAGCTGGTCGCCCACCAAGGGGTGCGCGGCATGGCGCATATGGACCCTGATCTGGTGCGTACGCCCTGTGTAGAGATGGCATTCGAGCAGGCTGTAGCCCTCGTCTGCACGCCCCGCCTCGAAGCGCTCGAGCGTGCGGAACGTCGTGATCGCCTCGCGCGCGTCGGGGTCGTTCGAGACGCACATGCGCATGGGGTCGCGCCGCGAGCGCGCGATGCCCGTCTCGATGGTGCCCTCGTCGGGCGCGACGTAGCCGTGCACGAGCGTGAGGTAGCGGCGGTCGAGCACGCGCAGGCGGATAAGGTCCTGAAGGGCGCCTTGGACCTCGTCGGTCTTCGCGCACACCATAAGACCCGTGGTATCCATATCGAGCCTGTGCACGATGCCCGGGCGATCCTCGCCCTGAAGCATTCCCAGGTGGTCGTAGCCGCAGTGCGCGACGAGCGCGTTCGCGAGCGTGTCGTCTATATGGCCGGGACTGGGATGGCACACAAGGCCGATCTGCTTCGAGATGACCATGAGGTATTCGTCCTCGAAGCGGATATCGAGGGGAATCTCGAAGTTGGGGGCGAGCAGTCCGCCCTGCTCGGGCGCATCGGGAAGCAGTGCTTGGACCCGGTCGCCGAGCAGGACCTTCTCGCTTTTGGAGGTCGCAGAGGTCGAATTGATGGTGACAGCGCCCTCCTCGATGAGCTTCGCGCACGCAGAGCGCGAGGGGGCTCCCTCCACGGTCGCGAGGAATGCATCGAGTCGCATGCCGTCGCTATCGGGCCCTACGAGGGCATCGAGAAACGCCATCAGACGTCCTCGTTGCTCTTACTTTCGAAGCGCATGAACAGGATGAACGTGATGACAAGACCGCAGGTCACGAAGATATCGGCAACGTTGAAGACAGCGAAGTCGATGAAGGTCGTGGCGAAGAAGTCGGTCACGGCGCCGTCGATGATGCGATCGATCATGTTGCCCACGCCGCCGCCGGCAACGCAGCCCAAGGAGATGGTGAGCGAAAGGGGCAGGTCGGGATTGCGCCACACGAAGGCCGCCATCATGATGAGCACGACGGCGGCGAGGATGATGAAGACGATCCCCGCGCCTTCCCCGATGGAGAACGCCGCGCCCGTGTTGTGCACGAGGCGCAGCTCCATTATCCCGGGGATGAAATCGCATCGGGCGCCATCGACCTGCAGCAGCTCCTTCACGACAGCCTTGGTGGCCTGGTCGAGGATGGTGACCATGACCACGGCGATCCAGAAGGAAAGCGTGCGGTAGCCGCGACGTGTGTTGTCAGACGATGGCGCCATAAGCGAACCTATCCGTTAGAGCTTCGCGCTGCGATAGGCGCGAACCGCCTCGGAGCAGCGCGGGCAGAGGCCGTCCTCGCCAAGCGTGCGGAAGTTCCAGCAACGCGGGCACTTCTTGCCGTTGGCGGGCAGCACCGTGCAGGCAAGTTCCTCGCCCTGGGCGAGCGCAACCTCGGAGCACACGAATACCTCGGCGAGGTCGCAGCCACGCTCGCCAGCGAGCTCGGCATAGAGCTCGGCGGGCACGGCGAGCTCGGCGCGGGCAGCCTGCGTGGACTTCTCGGGAAGCGAATCGACGGCAAGCTCGTAGGCCTTGGTGAAGGCGGCGCGGGCATCGGCGAGCGCGTTGTACGCAGGCAGGTACTGCTCGTAGGTCTCGCGGGCAACAGGCGCCTCGTACCAATCGAGGAGTGCCGCGAACTGCTGGCCCTGGCGCATGGACTCGGGCAGGTACGCCATGACCTCGTCGGTGGTGTAGACGAGGATGGGCTGCAGGTCGGAGAGCAGCATGGAGAGCAGCGCGGCCCACACGGTCTGGGCGCTCCTGCGCTCGAAGCTGTCCTTGCCGCCGCAGTACACGCGGTCCTTGGTGGCGTTGAGGTAGCCATGGGAAAGCTCGGTCACCACGAAGTCGTAGAGCGTGCGGTAGACCACGTTGAAGCGATAGGCCTTGTATGCCTCGGTCACGATGTCGTGGACCTCGGCCGCGCGGGCAAGCATGAGCTTGTCATAGGGCATGAGCTCGTCGAAGGGCACGGCGTCGGTCGCAGGATCGAACTGGCCCTCGAGCTCGCCGAGCAGGAACTTGAAGTTGTTGCGGAAGCTGCGGTAGGCCTCGCCCACGTGGTTCAGAATGTTGTCGTCCACGGGCACGTCCACGGAAGTGTCGACCGAGGTGACCCACAGGCGCAGGATGTCGGCGCCGCGCTTGTCGCACTCGGCGTTGGGGTCGAT
>CAMNAH010000172.1 GCA_946530775.1 uncultured Coriobacteriales bacterium | reverse complement strand
TGCCCTCGGCGAGCATGGCGAAGCCGGTCTGGCGGCAGGCCATGACGTCGGAGTGGTCGCCGAAGATGTTCAGCGCGTGGCTGGCCACGGTACGGGCAGACACGTGGAACACGGCGGGCAGGCCCTCGCCGGCGATCTTGTACATGTTGGGGATCATGAGCAGCAGGCCCTGAGATGCGGTGTAGGTGGTGGTAAGAGCACCAGCGCCGAGCGAGCCGTGAACGGCACCGGCGGCACCGGCCTCGGACTCCATCTCAACGACCTTGACCGGGGTTCCGAAGATGTTCTTCTGACCCTGGGCTGCCCACTGGTCGACATAGTCGGCCATCGGGCTGGACGGCGTGATCGGGTAGATGCCCGCCACCTCCGTGAACGCATAGCTGACCCATGCAGCTGCGTTGTTGCCGTCCATGGACTTGAATTTTCTAGCCATGTCCTCTCCTCTTGTCAGCAGTGCAATCCGCCCGTTACGGCGGCTTTTCCACTAGATTGTTTGGGGTTTTCGGCAGCGTGTTGGAGTGCGTTTTCCTCAAACAGATTAATTATAAGCGCAACGGCCCTCCGATTGGCAGCGCGTTGGGGGTTTGCGGCCAAATGAGCAAACCGATTCCACGGGCGTGCTTGCCCTCAGCGGCGCTTGCGGTGCTCCTTCTCGATCAGCCGCTGGTAGGATGCTGCGAACTTCTCGGAGAGGGGATCCGCGCGGTCCTCCGCCGCTACGATGCCGTGCTCGTCGGATGCCAGAAAGATTCCCTCGGGCTCGATCATGCGGCTCTCGAGCAGGTCGAGCAGGTCAGCCTTGAAGATCACGGGGATGCCCAGCGTTGCCGAGAGCTGCAGCACCAGGGCGGAGCAGCCGCTTTGGACGGCATCGGCCGACGAGGCGATGAGCAGGCCGTCCTCGTGATGCGCGAAGATCATCTCGGGCGCCACGTCCGTCTCGTCCTGCTCGACGAGCGCCTCGCGCGCGCGGCGGATAAGGTTGCGCGTGTCGCAAAAGCGGAGCGGCTCGTAGGGACCCACGGCCATGGCGGCCGCACCGCCCTCGTCGATGATGAGCATGAGCACGCCGTCGGGATGCTCGGCGCTGCCCTCCGCGAGCGTCCACTCGATGTGCTGCTTGACCCACGCCACCAGCTCCGGCGAGACGGGCTTTCCGTTCACGATGCGGCGCGACAGGGCGCGGAGATGGCGGTTCTCGAGGAGCAGCGTGCCCGAGGCAAGACGCCATCTGCAAACGAGCGCGGGCTTTCCCAGCGAGAAGTTCTCCATGTCGAGGTGCTGCGCGTCTGTCATGATCCGCTCCTGCGTGCGTACGGTGCTCGTGTGTGCGAAACTACATGCTAGCGCAACAGATGAAAGGTCGTTCATGAATTCCAGCGCAGCGGTGCAAAACAGGGCAGGTACCGTGGGGCGGTTCGCACCCTCCCCCTCGGGGCGCATGCATGCGGGAAACGCCTTCGCCTCGCTCATGGCGTGGCTCGCCGCGCGGGCGGACGGCGGCCGGATGGTGCTGCGCATCGAGGACCTCGACGAACGCACGCGCGACCGCTCGGTGGCGGAGACGCTCATCGACGACCTCGCCTGGATGGGCCTCGACTGGGATGAGGGCCCGTACTGGCAGAGCGAGCGCTGCGATGTGTACGCCGATGCGGTGGAGCGCTTCCGCGCGGGCGGCCTCACCTATCCCTGCTTCTGCTCGCGGGCCGACCTCCATGCGGCGACGGCTCCGCATGCGAGCGACGGCACCTATGTATATCAGGGCACGTGCCGCGGATTGAGCACCCAGGAGGTTGCAGCGCGCGCTGCCGTGCGACCGCCGGCAACCAGGCTCGTCGTGGGCGATGCCGAAGTATCGTTTTGCGACCTCGTGTTTGGTGCGCAGCACGAGGTGCTCGCGCGCGATTGCGGTGACTTCGTGGTGCAGCGCGCCGATGGCACCTACGCCTACCAGCTCGCCTGCGCTGTGGACGATTCCCTGATGGGCGTCACGCAGGTGGTGCGTGGAAACGACCTCTTGGGCTCGACGGCCCGCCAGATGTATGTGCAGCAACTCCTGGGGCTCGAGAGCCCAGTGTATGGACATGTTCCCCTGCTCGTTGCTGCCGACGGCCGACGACTCGCGAAGCGCGACGGCGACCTCGACCTGGGTGCCCTGCGGGCACGCGGGGTTTCGCCCGAGCGGCTTGTGGGTTGGCTGGGCTCGCTCGCAGGCTTCGTGGACGCGGGCGCCGAGCTCTCTGCGAACGAGCTGGTAGCGTACTTCTCGTGGGAGATATTGAGGTCGTGCGATCATCAAATCGTTGTGGACGAGAAGGCCCTTTCTGCGGTATGATTCGTAGGCACCTAAACGGAGAGCTGACCGAGAGGCCGAAGGTGCTCGCCTGCTAAGCGAGTAAGGGCTCCAAAGCCCTTCTGGGGTTCGAATCCCCAGCTCTCCGCCAGAAAACAAGACGGGCAGCCCCTGCGGCTGCCCGATTTGTTTTCCTGATGCCAGTTGCTGGGGATTCGAACCCGCAAGGGCGCGTCGCGAGCGCGCGAGCGATGCGGGCCGAGCGGAGCGAGGCCAGGAGCGCCGCCGCAGGCGGCGCGGCGAATCCCCAGCTCTCCGCCAGAACCGTCCGCACGCCCGACCCGTTTGCTCCCCCACTGGAGGGGAGCAAATCGCAGCAGGTAGGGCTAAGAAGGCCTTCTCGGCCCGTTTGCTCCCCGCAGGAGGGGGGCAAACCATCGCGCCAGATTCTCTCCCAAAAAGCGAGCACGCCCCGGAGGGCGTGCTCTTATCCCCTTGCTTCCTGTTGAGACAGGAGGTTACTTCCTCTTGCACGGGATGGGCTTGGGCGGCGTCTTGGGCTTGTCGGCGCCGGCGGTGACAACAGCGCCCTCGGGGCAGGCCTCGAGGCACTTGTTGCACTGCGTGCAGTTCTTCTGCACAACCACGTGCACGAACTTGGGCTTGCCGAGGATGGCATCGTCGCCGCAGGCCTCCAGGCACTTGCCGCAGCCGATGCACTTGCTCACCAGGATGTGGTAGGTCTGGAACGCGCGGCACTCGCCGGCAGCGCAGACCTTCTTGGTGATGTGCTCCTCGATCTCGCCTCCGAAGAGGTCGAGCGCCTGGATGACGACCTTGCCGAT
>CAMNAH010000171.1 GCA_946530775.1 uncultured Coriobacteriales bacterium | reverse complement strand
ACATCATGGTGCAGCCCGACGGCAACATCAAGGTGATGGACTTCGGCATCGCCCGCGCCAAGAACAGCCACCTTACCCAGGACAACTCCGTGCTCGGCACCGCCCACTATGTTTCGCCCGAGCAGACCCAGGGCAAGGAGCTCGGCCCCACCACCGACATCTACTCGCTCGGCATCGTGATGTACGAGGCCGCTACGGGCAGGGTTCCCTTCGAGGGCGACGATGCCATCTCCGTCGCGCTCAAGCAGGTCAACGAGCTGCCCGTGCCGCCCAGCCAGATCAACCCCAATGTGGATCCCGCGCTCGAGTCCATCATCCTCAAGTGCATGGAGAAGGATCCCGCCAACCGCTTCCAGAGCGCCAACGAGCTCTACCGCGTGCTGCGCGACTATCTTGCCGGCCGCATGACCGCCATTCCCGTCACCCAGCGCGTCACCACCATCTCCGACACGTCGAACCTGGACAAGGCGGGCGCCACCATGGCGGTGACCACGCCCATCTCGCGCGCCACGCACGACAACACCAGCCGCTACCGCCAGCCCACCGCCACCCAGCAGGTCATCGAGATCGAGACCAAGCGCCGCAGGCACAAGGTGCGCAACGCCATCCTGGGCTTCATCGCCAGCATCGCGGTCATCGCCGCTGCGGTGTTCTTTGTGACGAGCGTGCTGGGCGGAGGCACGGACGTCTATCCTGTGCCCAACTATCTCAATCTTCCCGAGGCGGACGCCATCGCCATGATCGAGGCCGACGAGCACTTCGTGCTGGGCGAGGTCAAGCAGAGCAACTCCGAAAACGTGACCGAGGGCTACGTCATGGAGCAGACCCCCGCGCCAAACAGGAAGTTCGCCGAGGGTACCGCCATCGACCTCGTGATCTCGAAGGGCCCGACCCCTGCCGAGACCGTGAGCGCGCCCAACCTTACCGATAAGACCGCGTCCGAGGTCGACGAGATCCTCCGCGAGCTCAAGCTCATCGGACGCGCGGGCGACGAGGTGTACTCCGACCTGCCCGCCGGCCACGTGGCCGAGCAGGAGCCCGCCGCCGGCACCGAGATGAAGGCTGGCGACACCATCGTCTACCACCTCTCCAAGGGCACCGAGAAGGTCACCATCCCCAACGTGATCAACGATACTGAAGAGAGCGCGCGTGCCACGCTCGAAGAGATGGGCCTTAAGGTTTCGGTGAACTACAACAGCTCGAGCGAGTACTACGTCGGTCGCGTCATCGCCGTCAGCCCCAATGCGGGCCAATCGGTCGATCGCGGCTCCTCCGTCAGCATCACCGTCTCCACGGGCCCGGCCTCGGCTGAGATTCCCTACGTGGTGGGCATGGACTACGATAGCGGCGTGACCGCGCTCAACAATGCCGGCTTCTACGTCGATATCGCCTACGCCGAGGACAGCTCCGCGGTGGGCACCATCATCGCCCAGTCCTCCACGGGATCCGCCACGGTGGGCACCACCGTCACCATCACCGTCTCCACCGGCCCCGCCATTCCCGAGACGCCCACCGAGGGCGGCGAGGGCGGCGGCGCGTAAGCGACGCGCGACCATGGGTTTCCGCACCTACACATGCCCGATCGCACGCAGCTGCGGCGGGTGCGAATGGCTTGCCGTGCCGTATCCCATCCAGCTCCGGCGCAAGCAGGAGCTGGTGGGGGAGTTGCTCGGGCAGATGGCCGAGCAGGACGGCGCCGCCATCGATGAGATCGCGGGCATGGACGAGCCCCTTGCCTATAGGCACAAGGCCGCGACGCCCTTCGCGCCTGGCGGCAAGGGCGGCAAGAAGGTCCGCTCGGGCTTCTATGCTGCGGGAACGCACCGCATCGTTGCCTGCGAGGCCTGCCTCGCGGAGAAGGACGGCCTGCGTGCCATTCTGAACGATGTGGGCGCCATTGCCCAGAAGCTCGGCATCGCGGCCTACAACGAGGACGCCCACACCGGGCACCTGCGCCACGCCATCGTGCGCGCGGGCTATGCCACCGAGGATGTGCTGCTCACGCTGGTCACGCGCGAGCAGCAGCTGCCGCGTGCCGACAAACTGGTCGACGCCCTGGTCGAGGAGCACCCTGAGCTCACGGGCGTCGTGCAGAACATCAACGACAAGCGCACCAACGCCATGCTCGGCCGTGCGTGCCGCACGCTTTGGGGCAGCGCCACCATGCACGATGCGCTGCTCGGGTGTACGTTCGCTATCACGTCCACGAGCTTCTATCAGACCAACCCCGCGCAGACCGAGGTGCTCTACCGTCTGGCGCTCGAGGGAGCGGGGCTCGCAGCGGGTCAGCGCGTGCTCGACGCCTACTGCGGCTGCGGCACCATCGGCATCTGCGCGGCAGCGCAGTGTGCGGGCATCGAGGTCGTGGGCGTGGAGCGCGATGCAGGCGGTGTGGCCATGGCGCGCGACAATGCCCGTGCCAACGGGGTGGTCGATCGTGTGCGCATCGAGCGTGCCGATGCCACCGTGTGGATGACGCGCGCCGCACGTGACGGCGAGCGCTTCGACGCGGTGATCATGGACCCGCCCCGTGCTGGCTCGACGCCCGAGTTCATCGAGGCCTGCGCTGCGCTCAAGCCCGGGCGCGTGGTGTATGTCTCCTGCAACCCCGTCACGCAGGCGCGCGACCTCGGGCTGTTCCGCGAGAAGGGCTATCGCATCGAACGCATCTCGCCGGTCGACATGTTCCCGCACACCAAGCACGTCGAAACCGTCGTCACGCTGGTTTCGAGCCGCGCGGCCCGGTCCCGATAGGCCGATATCTTCAATACACGCGAGATAAAGCCGCCCCTCGCACAGAGGAGGGGCGCCATTCATTCTTGAGGCGGCGAACCCGCCGCATTCCATTTGAAAAAAACCCTGCCTAGCAGTGGCAAATGCCCCTCCATCATATTGACATATGCAATGGTGCAAACGTAAACTTAACGATGCGGTAATGTCATCTCGACTGACAATTTTGCACGGTTTTTGCTCATTGTTCCAGGGAAGGGGGATTGTCATGAGCAACAAGCAATCTGCAAGCGTCAAGACGGCCAAAGGAGGTGGAAAGCTCCAGAATACCCTGCTGTACGTACGTCAGCATTGGCAGCTCTACGTGCTGTTCCTGCTACCCGCATTCGTGCTGACGATCGTCTTCCGCTACATCCCGATGGG
>CAMNAH010000170.1 GCA_946530775.1 uncultured Coriobacteriales bacterium | reverse complement strand
TCGAGCACCACGCACACGTTGGTGCGGAAGTCGGGGAGCACGCTCCTCAGCTCCTCCTCGGTCACGTGGATCGAATTGGGCGTGCGGCACACCGTGCCCGTGAACACGCGGCCGTCGCGCGTGTGGATGCGCACGTTCTCGGTGACGCAGTAGAACGGGTAGAGTCCGCCCACCGCGCACACGTTGAGCGTGCCGTCCGCGTTGATGTGGCGCACCATGAGGCCGATGTCATCGAGGTGAGCGGTCACGACCAGGGGCTCGCCTTCGCCTCCCAGCTCTGCGATGACGCCTCCCTTGCGGATGGTCTGGTAGGGGAGGCCCAGCTCATCGAGGATGGAGCAGGTGAGGGCTTGCACCTCCTCGTACTGGCCGGTGGTGCTGTCGGCGCCGAGCAGGCGCTCGAAGACATCGAGGCAATAGGCTTCGTCGAATGATTTCATGGATGCTCCTTCTGCGTGCGGAATCATGTCCATGGCCTATTCTACGCCGCATATGCCACCATGCGTCAGCATACTGGATTGGCAAGAAGATTAAAGGAGGCACTCGTGGCCCGCACATACGATCCATCGCTCGTCCAGGCTATTCGGGAGAAATCCCACGTCATCAAGGCGGATGGTCTTGCTATAGAGCTCAGGCCTGTGCCCGATGACGACAGGCCCCACGCGCTCGACCCCCGCGTGCTTGCGAATACGCTGCCCAAGCTCGACGGAACCTTTGCCGATGTTGCGATGGACGATGTGGTCGCCATGCGCAAGCGTTCCATCAAGCCCATTTTCTGCATCCACGAGGGCGAGGTTGCGCGCGAGACGCGCATCATGTGGCTCGACGGCCGCGGCATTCCCGTCCATATCTGGATTCCCGCCTCACAGCGCGCCAACTCTCCGCTCGCGGTCTATCTCCACGGCGGGTGCTTCGCCTACGGCTGCGTGGAGGAACGCGATCCCATGCTTCGCTATCTAGCGGAAACCGCCTGCTGCATCGTCGCCTATCCGGAGTATCGTCTTGCACCCGAGAATCCCTATCCTGCGGCCGTGGACGACTGCGCGGGTTGCATCAGGTGGCTCGCCGACCATGCGGATGAGTACGGCTTTGACGTATCCAAGCTGGTCGTGCTCGGCGATTCCGCTGGCGGAAGCCTGACCAATGCCATGGTGATGAGATTGGCGGACACGCTTCCCGTCAAGCTCGCCGTCACCATGTATGCGCTGGTCGACGCGTATCCGCCCACGCGGGGAAGCGACTTCTCGTACGATCGCTACGACCATCTCGCCGAGCAGGACGCCGCCTGCAGAAACCGTATCGACCGTATCAAGGACGCTGGCGTGGAGCCCTTTTACACGGCCAACGATTGCGAGCTGCTCGCGAATCCCGAGATCAGCGTGTGGCATGCCGAGGACGTCTCGATGTTTCCCCGCACGGTGGTCGCCTACTCGGAGTTCGACTTCCTGCGCTGCCAGAACGAGCGTTGGGCTCGGCGCTTGGCTGATGAGGGCGTAGACGTGCGCTGCGTGCGCTACTGCGGCTGCGACCATGGATTTCTCGAGCGTTTCGGCACCATGCCGCAAGCCGAGGATTTCATCGATCTTGTGTCGGGGGAGATGGATGCGCTCTTCGCATAGCGCCCCGCGCATGCGTCGTGTCAACTTGTGATGATGCGTTGAAGCCTTGACCTGCGGCGATTTATCGGTATAGTTAGTACACGTAATTTGTGTTTGGTTATTCGAGGGTTGTGGAGTGCACGTTCGGCTCCGCAGCCTTTTTGTATGGAAGGAGGGGGGCATCATGGCCGAGAACACGCTGAGAGACCGCATCATCGCGGCACTTGAGAAGAATAGCGCAGCGTATGGCATCGATATCGTGGATGTCGAGATCACCGGCGCCTCCAAAGTCCCCGTGGTGAGCGTCCGTGTCGACCATCTCGACGAGGAGCTTCCCACCATCTCGCTCGACGAGGTTGCCGAGCAGAGCGCGTGGATCGGTGCGGTCATCGATGAGATCGATCCGTTCCCGGGCTCCTACACCCTGGAGGTCTCGTCTCCCGGCATGGCGCGCCCGCTTCGCAAGGCGCATGACTTCGAGCGCTTCGCGGGCTCCGAGGTCGTCATCCAGACCAACGCCTTTGAGGGACGTCGCAAGTACACGGGAACGCTCGACGGCATCGAGGGCACCATGGTGTCCGTGACCTGCGAGGACGGCACCTTCTCCTTCGACCTCGCCGACATCAAGAGCGCGACCATCAAACCGGTATATGACTTCTCCGGCAAGTCCGGGAAGCTTGGATAGGAAAGGATAACAAGACTATGGCATCCGAAATGATCGAAGCCCTGACCCTGCTCTGCCAGGAGAAGCACATCGACGAGCTCGTCCTGCTCGACCGCCTCGAGCAGTCCCTCGCAAAGAGCTACGCCGACATCATGCACCTCGACTACGGCGCGCGCGTCACCATCTCGCGCGAGACGGGCAAGGTCTACGTGTACAAGCTGGTTCCCAAGGAGGAGTCCTTCGACGAGGAGCTCGGCGACTACACCGAGTTCGACGAGGTCGACGTCACCCCGTCCGATACCAGCCGCATCGCTGCGCAGCATGCGAAGACCGAGATCAACAACCTCGTGCGCAACGCCGCGCGTGCCCAGATCTACGAAGAGTTCTCCGACCGCCTGGGCGACATGATCACCGGCACGGTGCTGCAGGTCACGCCCGAGTTCGCGATCGTCAAGATCCGGGAGGGCGTCGAGGCCGAGCTGCCCTACTTCGACCAGCGCCGCAACGCCGAGGAGCGCAATGAGCGCCCCGCCGGCGAGCGCTATGCCCACAACCAGCGCATCAAGGCCATCATCATCGACGTGCGCGACCCCAACGGCAATGCCGCACCCGTGCGCGGTGAGCGCTCTCGTCCGCCCATCGTGGTGAGCCGCACCAGCCCCGAGCTGCTCGCGCGCCTCTTCGAGCAGGAGGTTCCCGAGATCTACGAAGGAAGCGTCGAGATCCACTCCATCGCCCGCGATGCCGGCGTGCGCTCCAAGGTCGCCGTCTCGTCGCTCGATGACCGTCTCGATCCCGTGGGCGCCTGCGTCGGCCCCAAGGGCAGCCGCGTGCGCGCCGTCGTGACCGAGCTGCGCGGCGAGCGCGTCGACGTCATCCTCTGGGACGAGGAT
>CAMNAH010000169.1 GCA_946530775.1 uncultured Coriobacteriales bacterium | reverse complement strand
GGCATGTGCTGCAGGTGGTCGTACATCTGGTTCTTCATGTCGAAGATGATGCGCTGGCTGATCCAGGAGTTGATGTAGTTCTCGAGCACGCCGATGAGCTGGCTTGCGAGCATGGCGCCCAGCGCCGCGAAGAGCAGCTTGATGAGCAGGCCCAGGTCGTTGCCGGCGAGCGCCTGGTCGACGATGCGCCCGGTGATGATGGCGGGGAGCAGGCCCACCACGGAGGCCACGATGATGGCCACGAACACCAGGATGAACTGCACCCAGTAGGGCTTGAGGTAGCCGAAGATGCGCAGCAAGAGCTCCTTGGTCACCTTCGGCGCGTTGGCCTTCTCCTCCTCGGAGAGAAAACCGCGCTCGAGGCGGCCCATTCCCGGTCCGGGCATATGCGCTCCTTAAGTCGTTTAGTCGTTATCGATATTCTAGCAAGGCTCCCGGAGAAGCTGGCTTTTACTTTCTGGACAGGAAATAGAGGGGAACTGTCCAGATAATAAAGGATTGGTTTAGAGGCAAAAAGCAAGCTTTTACTTTCTGGACAGCTTTTCCGAAAAATCTGTCCAGAAAGTAAAAAGATAGGTCTCGAACGTGCCCAACAGGCTGGGAGGATCAGATATCGGGGGCAGAGACGGGGGCGGGAAGGCTCAGGAAGCTGCATAACGGATCGGCTTACACGCCCTTCCCTTCCTGTTCCGGACCGTCCTTCGGGGCAGCCCGGTCCTTTATGCGCGCGTGGGCGTACAATGGCGGAAAGCCCGTGAGAGGAGCTGCCATGGCCATCATCGCCGCGTTCGCCGTGCCGCATCCGCCGCTCATCATCCCCGAGGTGGGCAACGGCCGCGAGAAGGGCATCCAGGCTACGATCGACGCCTACGAGGAGGTGGGCCGGCGCGTGGCCGAGCTCGCGCCCGATACCATCGTGGTCTCCTCGCCGCACACCACCCTCTACCGCGATTACTTCCACATCTCGCCTGGTCGCGGCGCGCGCGGGGACTTCTCGGCCTATGGGGCGAGCCGCGCCCGCTACCAGGTGGAATACGACGAAGAGCTCGCAGATGCGCTCGACGGGGCGTGCGAGCGCATGGGCGTCTCGGGCGGCACGGGCTATGAGCGCGAACCGCGCCTCGACCACGCTACGATGATCCCCGTGCACTTCATCAGGCATCATTACCGCGACTTCAAGCTCGTGCGCATCGGGCTCTCGGGCATGAACGCCGGCGAGCACTACCGCATGGGCCAGCTCATCCAGCAGACGGCCGCGCATCTGGAGCGCCGCGTGGTCTACATCGCATCGGGCGACCTCTCGCACAAGCTCACCGCCGACGGCCCGTACGGGTTCGCGCCCGAGGGCCCCGTCTTCGATGAGCGCATCACGCGCGATTTTGCCGCCGCGGACTTCCTCGACATTCTCTGCATAGATCCGGGCCTTGCCGAGCGCGCTGCCGAGTGCGGTCTGCGCAGCTTCCAGATCATGGCGGGCGCCTTCGACCGCACGGCCGTGGCCGGCGAGCTGCTCTCCTACGAGGGGCCGTTCGGTGTGGGCTACGGCATCGCCGCCTTCACGCCAACGGGGGAGGAGGCCTCCGACGAGAGCCGCGCCCTGCTCGAGCAGTGGCGCGCCGCGCGCGAAGCCGATCTCGCCGCACGCAAGGCCGCCGAGGATCCGTACGTGCGCCTTGCCCGCGCCTCGCTCGAGGCCTGGGTGCGCGACGGCACGCGCATCTGGCCCAATGGCAAGGCCATCCTCGACGCGACGCCCGAGATGATGTTCGAGCGCGCGGGCTGCTTCGTGTCGCTCAAGATCGACGGCCAGCTGCGCGGGTGCATCGGAACCATCGCGCCCACGCGGTCGTGCCTCGCGCAGGAGATCTGCGAGAACGCCATCTCGGCCTGTGCGCACGACCCGCGCTTCTCGCCCGTGCGCGAGGACGAGCTCGACGAGCTGGTCTACGACGTGGACGTGCTCGGCGCACCTGAGGACATTGCGTCAACAGACGAGCTCGACCCTGCGCGCTACGGCGTCATCGTGAGCACGCGCGACGGGCGCCGCGGCCTCTTGCTGCCCGACCTCGACGGCATCGACACCGCTGACGAGCAGGTGCGCATCGCCGCGCAGAAGGGCCATATCGACCTGCGCTGGGACGACTACTCCCTTCAGCGCTTCCAGGTGGTGCGCCACCTATGAGCCTGACAAATGGACAGGTCATTTGTCAGGTGTGTCCGCACGCGTGCAAGCTGGCGCCGGGGCAGGTGGGCGCCTGCCGGGCGCGCGGCAATGTGGACGGTGAGGTGGTTCCGCTGGGCTACGGGCGCGTGACCTCGGTGGCCGTGGATCCCGTGGAGAAGAAGCCGCTTGCGCGCTGGAAGCCCGGCCATACGGTGCTCAGCCTTGGCTCCTTTGGCTGCAACCTGCATTGCCCGTGGTGCCAGAACCACGAGATCTCGCAGGTGGGGGAGCAGGGCGTGCGCTGGCAGGAGGCCTCGCCCGAGGACGTGGCCGCCCTCGCGACGCGTCTGCACGCGGAGGATCCGCGCATGGCGGGCGTGGCCTACACCTACAACGAGCCGCTCGTCTCCTGGGAGTTCGTGCGCGACTGCGCGGAGCTCGTGCACGAGGCGGGCCTTTCCAACGTGCTTGTCTCGGCGGGATGCGTGAACGAGCAGGTCATCGCCGAGGTGGCGCCGTTCATCGATGCCGCGAACATCGACCTCAAGACCTTCTCGGAGAAGACCTACCGCACCTGCGCGGGCGAGCTCGCAACCGTGCAGGCCACCATACGCACGCTCGCCGCCACGCCGAGCTGCCATCTGGAGGTCACCACGCTCGTGGTGCCCGGCGTCAACGACACGCCCGAGGAGATGGGCGCGCTGGCCGCATGGCTCGCATCCGTCGATCCCCAGATCGTGCTGCATGTCTCGCGCTTCCATCCCGCGTACCGCATGCGCGACCGCGGCCCTACGGCGGTTCCGCTCGTGTACGAGCTCGCGAACGTTGCCCGCACGCACCTCGCGCACGTCTATACTGGCAACTGCTGATCGCACCGCCGACGAAAGGGCCCGCTATGCCACACGACAACCTCAAGCGCAGATCGTTCGTCGCGTTTGCCGGCCTTGCGCTTGCGGGGTGCTCGTCAGAACAGGAGGAGCCCGGGGAGCCCGATAGCACC
>CAMNAH010000168.1 GCA_946530775.1 uncultured Coriobacteriales bacterium | reverse complement strand
ATTTGTCCCAAAAGGCGGAAAAGGTCTATGAGAGCCGGGCGATAAGGGCTTCGGCGGCGCGAATGCCGTCTGCGGCGGCGCTCATGATGCCGCCCGCATAGCCCGCGCCCTCGCCGATGGGCATGAGACCCGCACAGCCAACGCTTTCGCAGCCCTCGCCGCGCGTGATGCGCACGGGCGAGCTTGACCGCGCCTCGATGCCCGTGAGCACGGCATCGGCGGCATCGAAGCCCTTGAGCTGCCGTGCGAGCAGGGGAATCGCCGTCCGCATGGACGAGAGCACGTACTCGGGCAGGCATCCGTCGAGCGAGCCCCACGCCACTCCGCGCGGATACGTGGGCTGCACGCGGCCAGGCCCCGTCGAGGGCCTGCCGGCGAGAAAATCGCCCACGAGCTGGGCGGGGGCAACATAGCCACCGCCGCCCGCAGCATAGGCGGCGCGCTCGCACGCTCGCTGCAGCTCCACGCCGGCAAGTACATCATCGCCGGGAAGATCATCGGGGAACACGTTCACGAGCAGGCCTGAATTGGCATTCACGCCGGCGCGGCCCGAATAGCTCATGCCGTTGGTGCAGACGCCGCCCTCCTCGCTGGCGGCGGACACCACATAGCCGCCGGGGCACATGCAGAAGCTGAACACGCCGCGACCGCCGTCGAGGTGGCACGAGAGCTTGTACGGTGCTGCTCCCAGCAGGGGATTTCCTGCGGCGGCGCCATAGAGCGCGCGGTCGATGTTTGCCTGCAGGTGCTCGATGCGCACGCCCATCGCGAAGGTCTTGCGCTCGAGGGCGATGCCATGCTCGGCGAGACGCTCATAGACGTCGCGCGCGGAATGGCCGGTGGCCAAAATGACGGTCTTCGTGGACACGAGCTCTTCGCGCCCGTCATGCTCGAGACGTACGCCGGAAACAGCGCCGTTCTCGAGGAGCAGATCGGTCATACGGGTGCGGAAGCGCACCTCGCCGCCTGCGTCTTGGATCATCTGAACGATGCGCTCGACCACACGGGGCAGCACATCGCTTCCCACATGCGGCTTGGCATCGTAGAGGATGGCGGGGGAGGCTCCGGCCTCCACGAAGGTCTCGAGGATGAAGCGGTGCGAGGGGCTCTTGGTGCCTGTGGTGAGCTTGCCGTCGGAGAAAGTGCCCGCGCCACCCGCACCGAACTGGATGTTGCATTCGGGGTCGAGCGTGCCCGTCTCGTTATGGACGGAGACAACCGCCGCACGACGGGTCGCGTCGTCGCCGCGCTCGACGAGGAGCGGCTCGAGTCCCGCGCGTGCCAGCACGAGCGCGCAGAAGAGGCCCGCGCATCCGGCTCCCACCACAACAGGACGCTCCTCGAGGGGCTTCGCCGTGCGGGTGGGGAATCGCTTGGCCTCGCCTTCGACCATGCGGGCGTTCTTCTCGCGCGAGACGATGCGCGTCTCGAGGGCGGCATCGAGCGAGAGGCGCACCGTGTAGATGAGCACGATCTTGTCGCGCTTGCGGGCATCGATCGAGCGTTTGCGCAGCTCGAAACCGTGGATGTCGCGCTTCTCAAGATGGAGCGTGCGAGCCACGGCACGCATGAGCGCGGCGTGCTCCTCGTTGGCGCTCGTGCCCAGATGGGCGAGCGGAATGCGTATGTTGGAAAGCTCGATCATGCGCGAGCCTTGGCATAGGCCGCAGCCGCCGTGCCGGCGATCTGCCCCGAGCGCCAGGCCCAGGTGAGGTTGTATCCGCCGCAGGGGCCGTCCACGTCGATGACCTCGCCGGCGGCGAAGAGGCCGGGACGGCTACGCGCCATGAGCGTGGCGGGATCGAACTGGGAGGTGGCAAGGCCTCCGCGGCGCACCTGCGCATGCTCGGTCTGGGCAAGGCCCTCGACCGTACACGAGACGTGCTTCACGTCGCCGAGCACCTCGACGATGGCGGGGTCGATTACGCCGCGTGCGCTGCCTGCGATCGAGACGAGCGATGCGAACTTCTCGTCATCGACAAGCGGCGCGAGGTCGAGCTCGATGACATCGTCCGGCTGTGCGAGGCGCGACATGTTGAAGATCACGATGCCCGAGAGCCCATAGGCGCGGAAGAGCACCTCGCCGCGCTCGCGGGCGATGGTGTGTCCATCGCGGATGAGCGCCACATGGGCGTCGGATCTGCGGCCGTCGAGCTCCTCGAACGGCAGGCCCGTTGCCGCGATAGGGCAGAGCGCGGGCGAGAAGGGCACGGCATCGAGGTCGTCGGGCACATAGCCCTCGCGGCAGGCGACCACGGTTGCCGCAGCGTGCAGGCTGCGGTGCCCATCGGAGAAGAGCTCGCGGAAAAAGACCGTGCCGTCGGCGTTGATGCGCTCCACCTCGCGCGCGCACGCCAAGATGACGCCTGCACGCGCCGCCCGTGCGAGCAGGACGTCGCGCACCGAGGCAGCCTGGTCGCTCGTGGGATAGACGCGCATATCGTCTTCGCTCTCGAAGGCGGTCGAGAGCCCGCACTCGTCGAAGAAGGCGAGCGCGTCGTGTGCGGCGAAGCCACCTGGTCCGCAGACCGCCTCGAAGAATTCCGGATCGTTGTAGGCGCTGGGCTTCACATCGAAGTTCGTGAGGTTGCAGCGGCCGTTTCCCGTTGCGAGGATCGTGCGGCCGCATGCGAGGTCGCGCTCGAGCACAATGGTGGAGGCGCCTGCCTCGGCAGCGCAGATGGCGGCGACAAGGCCTGCCGCGCCGCCGCCGCATACGCATACATCGGCCGTTTCGGGCAGCGAGATCGCCGCGGCATCGGCCAACAGCTGCTCGCGCACGCGTGCACGCGAGGGTTTTCTCGCTGCCCGAGACACGGCTACTCCTTGCCGTTCATATCGTCGTAGAAGGCGGCGATGGTTTCGATCTTGGTGACGGCGTCCTCGAGCAGGCCGTCGGGCAGCTCGATCTCGATGGCGCCGCGGTCGCACATCTCGGCGAAGGCGGGGGTGATGGGGAGACGGCCCAGCACGTCGATGCCGTAGAGCTCGGCGGTCTCGGCGAGCTTGCTCGGGCCGAACGGCTCGATGACCTTGCCGCAGTCGGGGCAGGTGATGTAGCTCATGTTCTCGACGAGGCCGAGCACGGGCACGTCCATCATGGCGGCCATCTTGACGGCCTTGCCCACGACCATCTGGACGAGGTCCTGCGGGGTCGAGACGATCACGACGCCC
>CAMNAH010000167.1 GCA_946530775.1 uncultured Coriobacteriales bacterium | reverse complement strand
CTCCTCGGCCGCTTCGATCCTCTCGATGCTGTCCATAGTTTCTCCCTTCGTCATGTCCTACTCGTTGGCCATGCGGTAGATGGCGTATGCGTCTTCCTCGGTAAGCGTCTTAGCTGCGCCGAACGACCCGCCCTTGAGCTTGGCGCACTGGTGCGCCATCGCGGCGAGGTCGTCGTCGGTTAGCTCGAGGCCGAGCTCGTGGAGGTTGGTGGGCATCTCGATCTCGCGGAAGAAGTCCTCCATGGCCTGGATGCCGGCGAGCGCCACATCCTCCAGGCTCTCGTACTCGTCGGGATCGATGCCCACCACGTTCATGGCGAACGAGACAAAACGGTCGAGGCAGTTGTCCATGACGTAGCGCGCCCAGCTGGGCCACACGGCTGCGAGGCCGGCGCCGTGCGTGACGTCGTAGGCTGCGGAGAGCTCGTGCTCGAGCGCGTGGCTCGCGAAGTCGTTGCCGCCATTGCCGCAGCCGGTGAGGCCGTTGTGCGAGAGCGAGCTGGCCCACATGACCTCGGCGCGCGCGTTGACATCGGTGGGATCCTCATGCAGCACGAGGGTGTTCTCGAACACGGTGCGCAGCAGCCCCTCGGCGAGTTCGTCGGTGAGCTGGAAGGTCTCCTTGGAGGTGAAGTAGCGCTCCATGGTGTGCATCATGATGTCCACGCAGCCGCTCGCCGTCTGATACCACGGCAGTGTGACCGTGAGCTCGGGGTTCATGATCGCGAACTTGGCGCGGCAGTAATCGGAGTTGCAGCCCTTCTTGATGCCCAGCTCCTCGTTGGTGATCACGCAGCTGTTGCTCATCTCGGAGCCGGCGGCTGCGATGGTGAGCACCACGCCGATGGGCGCGCAGCCCGTGGGCTTGCGGATGCCCGCGTTGAAGTCCCAGGGATCGCCGCCGCAGGCGAGGCCGTAGCCGATGGACTTGGCGGAATCGATGACCGAGCCGCCGCCCACGGCGAGGATGAAGTCCACGCCCTCGGCGCGCGCGAACTCGAGGCCCTTATGGACGAGCGAGAGACGCGGGTTGGGCACAACGCCGCCCAGCTCGACGTGGGGAAGGCCCGCCTCGTCGAGGGAGGCACACACGCGGTCGATAAGTCCCGAGCGCACAGCCGACTGCCCGCCAAAATGCACGAGCACCTTGGTGGCGCCGAACTCCTTGGCGAGCTGGCCCACCTTGCTCTCGGCACCAAGACCGAACTCGACCTTCGTGGGCGCGTAATAGGTGAAGCCGTTCATAGGAAAAGCTCCTCTCGAGCGCAGGATATTCACGCTTTCAACTCTATCAAAAACGCGCGCCGGAGCATGTCCGACGCGCGTCTGTTCGTGCAAGCGGTACGTTATGGAGACTAGCCCTCGAGCCAGATCTCGGCGTTCTTCTCGGAGATAGGACGGATGTCGGCGCCCTCAGCGTAGGGGCTCTCCTCGCCGCCGATACCGCACAGGAAGAAGAGGCCGCCCTTGGTCTTGTAGAGGGTCTCCTCGTAGCCAGCGGGATCGCCATAGTAGCTATACGCGCGGCTGCCCAGAGCCTCGGCCTTCTCGGTATCGTAGACGTGCTTCTTGCCTTCGAACATCTTTGTCTTGCGCATGATGCCTCCTTGAGTTCCAAACATTCTTTACGCTTTCGTGAAGTCGGTCTTCGCAAAGGTGGTTCTAATCGTTTCGGTAGTGTACACCAATTGGTAAAGATTGTTCCCTTTTTCACAGTTTGCTAACGGCAGGTGGCGCATGGAGCTCCGTAAAGCGGCAGAGAACGACCTGCAGGCGCTCATCGATTTCTACGGCGAGGTCTCGGACGCCATGATCGGAACGCCGTTCGATTGCCAGTGGCGACGAGGGGCGCATCCCAGCGATGAGATGATCGAGCGGGCCGTCGCGGAGGACGCGCTCACGCTTGCAGATGATAACTGCCGGATTGCCGCGGCGATCATCGTGAACCACAAGGCCGACGGGGCAACGGTTCCGGAGCTGCCCTGGCGGGTCGCATGCCCGCCCGAGAAGACCGCCATCATCCATGTGCTGGCAGTCGGCAGCGCCTACCGCGGCACGGGCATCGCACGCACGTTGCTCGAGCACGCGATCGAGGAGGCGCGCGCTGCCGGCATGCAGACGGCGCGCATCAGCGTCGCCATGAACAACCTGCCTGCGATGCGCCTGTACGAGAGCTGCGGGTTTGTGCGCATCGTGGAGTCTGTGCAGCTCTGGGGCGGCGTTTTGGTCGATGCCCTCTCGCTCGAGCTGCCGCTCTGACAGCAAGCGACAGCCGCCCTATCTCAGCGCAAGAAACGTTTCCGCAGCTTAACGATGAGGCATGCAAGCAGCCACGTAGCACTTGCAATGACCGCGAACACGATGGGGCCCGTCTCGATGCCGCCCGCGAGGAAGCCGTACCAATCGTTGGTGTTGGGCCATTCGCCAACGCCATTGATTAAGATATTGATGTAGTATCCCGCACCGTAGAGCACCGTGGGAATCGTGGCCATAAGCGCTGCCCCGCGGGGCAGCTCGCCCGTCTCGAAGAGGCAGAACTCGATGATCGCGGCAAGCGGGAGCGCCAGATGCAGCCAGAAGTTCGCGCCTATGAACATGGCGATCCACCCAAAGAGCGGCGCCAAAAACGCAACCACCACTGTGAACGTGAGCGCCACGCTGGTGGTTGCCGCGAGCTTGACGGCGAGCAGCACGGGCGTGACCTCGCGGCCGCGCGCCAGACGCGCCGCCACCACGAAGGACACGATGCCCGAGAAGATGTTCGAGAGCACCGTGAAATACTTGAGGCTCTCGATGCCCACCGAGAGCAGCAGGCCACCGTCGCTTCCCCAGCCCAGGGCCATCTGAACCCACGCCACGGCCGTCATCCCCGCGATGGCGGCGTTGATGGTGATCCTGATCCGTACGTTGCGCTCGTGCATGCGGGTACTTTCCGTTAATTGCTTACATTAAATCAGAGTATAGAGTTATCGCCTTCTCATGCTATCGGCTAAGGGGTATCCGCTAGACTTTTAGATGTCAAACCGCAGCCTATATGCCATCGTCGTTCTCCAAGAGGAAGGTCCCGCCATGCAGATTGGCTTCGATAAGGATAAGTACATCAAGCTGCAGGCGTCGCACATCCGCGAGCGCATCAACCAGTTCGGCGGCAAGCTCTACCTCGAGTTTGGCGGCAAGCTCTTCGACGACTACCA
>CAMNAH010000166.1 GCA_946530775.1 uncultured Coriobacteriales bacterium | reverse complement strand
CTCGCCGACAAGGGCCTGCGCGAGCCCAACATGATCGAGCCTCCCTGCATCGAGGCCATGCAGGCCGTCGCCGCCCAGAAGATCGAGCTCTTCGGCTGCGCCGGCAAGGCCGCGCTCTACAAGTAGGAACCGCCGTGCCCGCGCTCGAGCTCTACATAGGCTGCTGGTGCCCCTTCTGCCAGAAGGTCCTGCGCTTCATGGATGCGCACGGCATCGAGGTGCCGCTCGTCGACGTGGACGTGCCCGAGAACCGGGCCTTCCTCGTCGAGCACGGCGGCAAGCACCAGGTGCCGTGCCTGTTCATCGATGGCAAGGCGCTCTATGAGTCGGACGACATCATCGCCTACTTGGGCAAGCTCTTTGGATAGGGCGCGCATGACGCCCCTGCTGCTACATGCCTGCTGCGGACCGTGCTCGCTCGAGCCGGTCCGCGCGCTTATGGAGGAGGGGTTCGCGCCCACCATCTGCTGGACCAATCCCAACATCGCGCCGGTGGCGGAGCACGACAAGCGCCTCGATGTGCTGCTCGACTGGGCGGAGCATGTGGCGCATCTGCCTGTTATCATCGCGGGCGACGATCGCGCGGCGTGGGAGCGCGAGGCGGCTCCGTACGGATTCGACCGTGCCGACCGCTGCCGCGCCTGCTATGCCCTGCGTCTCGAGGAGGCTTGCCGTGTGGCTGCCGAGCAGGGTTTCAAGTACATCTCCACCACGCTTGCGGTGTCTCCGTACCAGCTCTTCGAGACCTGCTCGGAGGAGCTCGTGCGCCTGGCGGGGGAGTACGGCCTCACGCCCGTGGTGCGCGATTTCCGCCCGCTCTATCCCGAGGCCACGCGCGAGTCGCGTGAGCTGGGGATGTATCGTCAGAACTACTGCGGCTGCCGCTTCTCGGCGGCCGAGGCCCAGGTCGAGCGGCAGGTCGCGCGCGATGCACGCAAGGCCGCCAAAGCCGCGGGCCATGTTGGATAGGAACGTTTCATGCTGACCTCGGATTTCGATTACCCGCTGCCCGACGAGCTCATCGCGCAGGCTCCCGCCGAGCCGCGCGACTCCTGCCGCCTGCTTGTGCTGCACCGCGGCGACGGCTCCATCGAGCATCGCATCTTCTCGGATATCGTGGAGTACCTGAGGCCGGGAGACTTGCTCGTGGCCAACAAGACCCGCGTGCTCCCCGCGCGCCTCATGGGCCGCAAGCGCGGCACGGGCGGCGTGGCCGAGACGCTGCTGCTCAACCGCCGCGAGGATATGGATCCGTACGGCGGTGTGTGGGAGTGCCTGGTCAATCCCGGCAAACGCCTCAAGGAAGGTGCCGTCATCGAGTATCGCGAGGGAGGCATCGACGCACCTGCCGACGCGCCTGTGGTGCTTACGGGCGAGGTCATCGATTTCGTCGAGGGAAGCCGTGGTGGACGCCTCGTGCGCTTCACGCCCGCCGAGGGACTCTCGCTCGACGAGGCCATCCATGAGGCGGGTCGCGTGCCCCTGCCGCCCTACATCACGCAGTACGAGGGCGATCCCGAGAAGTATCAGACCGTCTATGCCATGCGCGAGGAGCATTCCGCGGCGGCGCCCACGGCGGGCCTGCACTTCACGCCCGAGCTCATTGCCAAGCTGGGCGAGCAGGGCGTGGGCTGGGCAACCGTCGAGCTCGAGGTGGGTATCGACACCTTCCGCCTGGTGACCGAGGAGAACGCCGAGGACCACGTGATCCACACCGAGCGCTATCACGTGTCGCAGGATGTGGTCGATGCCGTCGCACGCACCAAGGCCGCGGGCGGCCGCGTGATCGCCGTGGGAACCACCAGCGTGCGCTCACTCGAGAGCGCTTGGGATGCCGAGGCGGGGAGCATGGTTGCGCGCGAGAACGCCACCACCAACCTGTTCCTCATGCCGGGAAGCGAGTTCCACGTGGTCGACGCCATGATCACGAACTTCCACGTGCCCAAGTCCACGCTCATGATGCTTGTCTCTGCGTTCGCGACGCGCGAGCAGATCATGGCGGCCTATGCCGCGGCCATGGAGGAGCGCTACCGCTTCCTCTCGTTCGGCGATGCCATGTTCATCGAGTAGGCTGTAAAAGGGGAGTACCCCTGCCGCGTTAGAAGCCGAGGCTGGCGCGATCGAAGACGGGGCAGACGTTCTCGTCGGTCACGATGACCGAGGTGGCGAGCTTCGTGCCGATTTCGCACGCTTCGGCGAGCGTCTTGCCATACGTGAGTCCCGCGGCGACGCCTGCGAAGAACGAGTCGCCTGCGCCCGTGGTATCCACCACATCGACGGGAACCGTCGGGCAGATACCGCGCTCGCCGTCCAGCGTGGCGTATACGGCTCCGTGCGAGCCCATCGTCACCACCATCGAGGACGTGCCGATCGAGGGCAGCTTCTCCACGAGGATCTTTGCCATCGCCTCGGGCGTTGCGCCTGCGTAATCAGCGCCGAAGAGGATGCTCGCTTCCTGCTCGTTGCATACCAGGCACTCGATGCGGCGCAGCTGATCGCGTCTCTCCGCTGCGATCGTCATATTGGTAACGGGGGAGTAGATCTTCTTGCCGTACTTCTCGGCTAGCTCGAGGATGCGCATGAGGATGGGCTCGTCGATATCGAACTCCACGGCGATGCTGTCAGCCGCCGAGAAGATCTCGTCGCCCTTCTCGGCGAGGATGCGCTCGATGCCGCTCATGTCGGGACGCTTCGAGATGGACGCCACCACGTCGCCCGTGTGGTCGAACACCGCGAGCCACGTGCCCAGGCCGTCTTCTGCGACCCCGATATACGCCGTGCTGCAGCCGCGATCTTCGAGCCTGCGCACGACGGCGCCGCCGGCTCCGCTCTCATCGACGGTGCTCACATACGTGGGCCTAAGCCCCATGTTGGCGATGTCCTCGGCGATGTTTCGGCTCACGCCGCCGTGCACCTCGACCACGCGTCCGGCGTTGCGGCCTGCGGGGATGTATTCGCCCAGCGGGTATCCCTTGATGTCGACGAACGTGGTGCCGATGACGACGATTCCCGTGCCCGTTGCCTCAGCCATCGCTATGCCTTCTTTCCAATTTGTCATATTGACGATCCCATGGTTATTCTAAAGGAGAGGCTCGGCATCACGGCACATCTTCCGGAGGTCCCATGGCATTCGCCGCGAACGTCCTTATCATCGCGGCTATCTCGTTGGGCGTTTCGGCGCTGGCGGGATAAGGAAAGGGGC
>CAMNAH010000165.1 GCA_946530775.1 uncultured Coriobacteriales bacterium | reverse complement strand
CATGAAGGTTCATCTGGCAGCCGAAAGTCTTGACGGTATACGTCTTTCCGACAAGTGCAGTGCTCGCCATCTAGGCAAACACCTCGTACGCATCGTCGGCGGGATCCGTTGCATGGGACTGGGAGATAAGCCTATGCACATAGACGGCGAATCTGATGGCCGTCCTGCTCTCTCCCCCAATCTCGATGTCGGAGAAGGTGGGAGCGCAGGAGATGTCGACGCCGGTGGGAATGAGGAATCCGCGCGCAATGGCCATGGCCTTCACGGCCTGGTTGACGGCACCCGCACCAACGCACTGGATGTTAACGGGAACCTCATCCTTCACGAGACCGGCAATGGCACCGGCTACGGATGCGGGTGAGGATTTGGATGAAACCTTCAGATAATCCATGGTGTGTCTCCTGCATGATGCTGATGCCGCATTGTCCATTTATGCATCGAAAGTTGAAAGCAATTGTTTATATTAACCTTCTCATTGTACTTTGAAAAGGCTGGCCTGCAGAAATGGCAAAACAGGTCAATCGATATCCTCGATATCGAACGTTACGGTGATCTTGTTCGAGGAGACGCGCACCTTGGGATCGGCTGAGAGCCTCACGTAATAGCGACTCGCGACATAGGAGAAGGCGCGCTCCATCTCCAGCGAGAACGCATCCTTGTCAGCCTTGCTCATCTTGAGGCCTTTGCTCGAACGCAAAAGGTCGACCTCCCCTTGAGCTTGAGCAGGTGCCGAGAGCAGCTGGGAGGCAACGCTTCTGAGGGGCTTGATCTGGCCCGAGATGATGCGATGCGCCGTGCGCTCAGACATCTCGAGCCCAAGGTTGAGGGCCTGCTCGCGTAGCTCCGCAGCATCCGCTGCGACGCGTAGGCGCGTGAGCACGCCGAGCTCTGAGAGATCATCGATGAAGAGAAGGTCGGTATCGGAATTAGCACGAGGCGCGCGGGCGTGGGCAGTAGCTGCGATCTCGGCAGGAGATCCAAGATAGACCTCGCAGGTCCCCCGCTCCTCCAGGGCGAACTCCGCACAGGTTCTGATGATGTTATGGGGACCGCGTGAGCACGTCTCGTTGCCATCGTCATCGCGAGCGATGACAGGCCACGTTGACTGGTCGGCACGCTCGGCGAGCTTGGTTGCATCGGAGACGATTCTAATGGACGCGCCCTTGCCCGGAGCCGAAGAGACAACCTCGGCTGACTCGACGTTCTCCTTGACCGAGAAGAGCGCCATACCCCTGCCATGCACGCCCCATCTATCGATATGGACGCTCTCGAGCTTCGAGGTGACGCGGGCCTCGAAGATCTTATCGTGCATGTTGGCGGGGATGCCCTGCCCATCATCGAGCATGACGATGGTGCGCTTGTCGCCTTCGCGCGAGCTTGCCACATAGATACGACGCGCGCCCGCATCGCGGGCGTTGCGCAGCATCTCTATGACGACATCCTCAATGCAGCGGATATCGTGTTTTGCCTGCCTTCTCTCGGCCTCCGCTACGCGCAGGCGCACATACCCCGCGCCGAGGTTCTCCTCGACGCGGAGGGCGCCGTTGCCAACGGTCGCCTCGACGAACTGCGCGAGATCGGCAGGTGGTTGCGGCATGGAAGGCTACTTAGCGATATCGACGGCACGCGACTCGCGGATAACCACCACGCGGACCTGGCCGGGATATTCCATCTCGTCCTCGATCTGCTTGGCGATGTCGTGCGCGAGCACCGTTGCCTGAGCGTCGGAGATCTTCTCCGGCTCGACCATGACGTGGAGCTCGCGACCGGCCTGCATGGCATAGGTGCGCTCGACGCCATCGTGCGAGTTGGAGATCTCCTCGAGCTTCTCAAGACGCTTGATATAGGTCTCGGCGGACTCGCGACGAGCACCGGGACGTGCGGCGGAAATGGCATCGGCGGCCATCACGAGCACATCGAGCACGGTGTCAGGCTCGACGTCGGCGTGGTGGGCCTCGATGGCGTGGACGATGTTGGGCTTCTCGCCGTAGCGGCGGGCAAGATCGGCACCGATGACGGCATGCGGGCCCTCGACCTCGTGGTCGATGGCCTTGCCGAGGTCGTGGAGCAGGCCTGCGCGCTTGGCGGGAGCCTCGTCGAGTCCGAGCTCGGAGGCCATGATGCCGCAGAGCATGGAGACCTGGATGGAGTGCTGGAGCACATTCTGGCCGAACGACGTGCGGTAGCGCAGGGCGCCGAGCGTCTTGATGAGCTCGGGATGCAGATCGTGGATGCCAGCATCGAAGGCGGCCTGCTCGCCGGCCTCGCGCACGCGCTCGTTCACGAGGTCCTCCGCCTTCTTGTAGAGCTCCTCGATGCGCGCGGGGTGGATGCGCCCATCGGCGATGAGGTTCTCGAGGGCAACGCGTGCCGTCTCGCGGCGAACGGGGTCGAAGCTCGAGAGCACAACCGTCTCGGGCGTATCGTCGATGACGAGGTTCACGCCGGAGACCTGCTCGAACGTGCGGATGTTGCGGCCCTCGCGGCCGATGATGCGGCCCTTGAGGTCGTCGGAGGGAATGTGAACGGAGGTTACGGTGATCTCGCCTGCCTGATCGGCGGCGCAGCGCTGGATGGCCGTGGAGATGATCTCGCGGGCGGTCTTGTCGGCCTGATCGCGCACGCGCATCTCGGACTCGCGAAGGATCTGGGCCTCCTCGCGGACGGATTCGGCGCGGACGCGGGCGAGAAGCTCGTCGTGGGCGTCATCCTTTGAGAGGCCGGCGATGCGCTCGAGCTCGGCGGACTGACGTGCGGTGAGCTCGTCGAGATCGCGCTCGCGCTTATCGAGCTGGCCCTGCAGGCTCGAGAGCTGATGCTCGCGCTTGTCGAGCGACTCGTTCCTGTGATCGAGGGTCTCCTCGCGCTGCATGATGCGGTTCTCGAGCGTCTGAAGCTCCTGCTTGCGCTTCTTCTCTTCCGCCTCGGAAGCGGCCTTGAGGGCGATGATTTCCTCCTTAGCCGAAAGGATGGCCTCCTTCTTGGCGGTCTCCGCATTGCGCGTTGCCTCGGCGGTGATGCGCTCGGCGGTCTTATTGGCCTCATCGATCTTGGCTTCAGCACTAATGACGCGGGCGTTCGTCTTACTCTGCGCATAGCGGTATGCGATGAGAGCTGCTATCGCAGCGCATACCGCGGCTACGAGAATGATCTTCCAATCCATGGTTGCTCCTCAGATGACGTGCGTTTTCAGAGTTGTTCAGGAGACCCGCGCGATACACGGGACCCCG
>CAMNAH010000164.1 GCA_946530775.1 uncultured Coriobacteriales bacterium | reverse complement strand
GCACGCTCTTCATCGAGTTCCCCATCCTGCCGGGCGTGACCTTCCTCAAGTACGATCCGTCCGCCATTCCTGCGCTCATCGCCGGATTCGCCTTCGGGCCCGCCACGGGCGCGGTCGTCTCGATCCTGCCCAATCTCGTGCACCTCGCCACGCAGAGCGGTGTGTACGGCACCATCATGTCCATCATCGCGACGATCTCGCTCGTTCTGCCGGCGGCGATCGTCTACCGCCGCAACACCACCGTGGGCGGCGCCATCGCGGGCCTCGTGGCGGGCGCCGTGGTCTGCATCATCTGCTGCATCCTCGCCAACATCGTGGTGACGCCCATCTACATGGGCACCCCGCGCGATGCGGTCATCGAGATGATCGTTCCTGTCCTGCTGCCGTTCAACCTGCTCAAGATCGCCATCAACTGCGTGGTCACGGCTCTTGTCTACAAGCCCATCTCCAAGGCCCTCGAGAGCTAAGTGCCCAACCTGGATAACATCTTCGTTCGAGAGGGCGGCACGGCGCGAACCGCCGTGTCGCTCGCCCATATAACGCTGCGCTACGACGACGGTCCCCATTCTGTCACGGCGCTCGACGATGTGACGCTTTCCGTGGCCGAGGGCGAGCGCATCTGCGTGCTCGGCGCCAACGGCTCGGGCAAGTCCACGCTCGCCTCGGTCATCTGCGGCCTGCTCGCGCCCGACGAGGGCGAGGTCGTTCTGCTCGGCAACTTGGTTTTCGGGCCTGCCGGCGTCGACTTCGATGCATATCGCCGTGCGCGGCGAAAGATAGGCCTTGTCTTCCAGAACCCCGAGGACCAGATCGTGACCTCGATCGTCGAGGAGGACGTGGCATTCGGTCCCGAGAACCTGGGGCTTCCCTCGGAGGAGATCGGCCTGCGCGTTGAGCGCGAGCTCGCACGCGTGGCGATGTCCGACTATGCCCGCTCCGACCCGTCGCGCCTCTCGGGCGGCCAGCGCCAGCGCGTCGCCATTGCCGGCGCCATGGCCATGGAGCCGCGCGTGCTCGTGCTCGACGAGCCGGGCGCGCTGCTCGACGTGCGTGGCCGTCGCGGCATCATGCGCGTGATGGCGCAGCTCAAAGAGGCGGGCACCACCATCGTCCACATCACGCACTTCATGGAGGAGGCGCTCGCTGCCGACCGCGTCATCGTGATGGATCATGGACGCATCGCGCTCGATGGCACGCCCGAGCAGGTCTTCTCGCATGGAGACGAGATTGCCGCCCTCGGGCTCGAGATGCCCTTTGCCGCGCGCCTCGCGCAGGCGCTGCGCACGCGGGGCGCCAGCGTGCCGATGACCTGCGACGAGGACGAGCTCCTCGCATCGCTCAAGGGCATCGCGCCTGCAGCGGCTTCCCGGCAACTGCGACGCGATAACCCTGGATGCGCGGATGATTCTCGCGCGATGCTTGCCGAGGACGTGTGCTACAGCTACCAGGACTCGCGCGGACGCAAGGCGCTCGAGGACATTTCGTTTCCTGTGGGCAAGGGCGCGTATGTTGCCCTTGTCGGTCAGACCGGTTCGGGCAAATCCACGCTCGTACGCCTGCTCTGCGCGCTCGACGTTCCCGATTCGGGCCGTATCCTTGTGGGCGACGTCGACACCGCGAACAAACGCGAGCGCCGCAAGCTCCACGGAACGGTGGGCTATGTGATGCAGCATCCCGAGCGGCAGCTCTTCGCTGAGACGGTGCTCGAGGATGTTGCCTACGGACCCACCAACATGGGGCTATCCTCGCAAGAGGTGCAGGAGCGCTGCAACCGCGTGCTCGAACTCGTGGGGCTTGCGGACAGGAAGGACGTCTCGCCCTTCAAGCTCTCCGGCGGCAAGCAGCGCATGTGCGCCATCGCGGGCGTCCTCGCCATGCACCCCGACATCCTCGTGCTCGACGAGCCCACCGCGGGACTCGACCCGCGCGGGCGCGCGCAGATCGAGCGCGTTCTTGACGATATCCACGCCCATGGCGTGACCATCATCCGCGTGACGCACTCCATCGACGCGGCTGCCCGCGCCGAGCAGGTCATCGTGCTCTCGCAGGCACGCCTGCTCATGCAGGGAGCGCCCGAGGAGATCTTCACGTCCGCGCACGATGCGGTGCTCCATGATGCGGGCCTCGGCCTTCCCTCGGCGCTGCGCATGGCGATGGCGCTCGGTCTCGATGCGGCGCCGCTCACCATGGACGAGCTGGTCGATCTGCTTGCGGGGGAGGTGGGCTGATGGCGTTCAAGCTCTCGCTCGGCCAGTACTGGCCCGCCGATTCCGTGCTCCATCGCCTTGACCCTCGTGCCAAGGTGGCGGGCGCGCTCGTCATCATGATCTCGGTCTTCTTCGTGGACACACTTCCCGAGCTCGTGTTCAGCTGGGCGGTTGCGCTGGCGCTCGTAGCGCTCTCGCGCGTGCCCGTGGGCAAGGTGCTCAGGTCGGTGCGCACCGTGCTCGCCATGCTGACGGTTCTCAGCGTGTGCAACCTCCTGCTCGTGCGCAAGGGCGACGTGCTCGTGTCGTTTGGAATCATCACCATCACCTCGGGTGGCGTCTGGGCGGCCGTGCTGTATTCGCTGCGCCTTGTCGTGGCGGTCATCGTGGCCGCGTTGCTGCTGCTCACCACCACGCCTACCCAGCTCACCGATGCCTTCGATGCGGCGCTGGCACCGCTCTCGCGCCTAGGCCTTCCGGGTCACGAGCTCGCGATGGTCTTCTCGCTCATGCTGCGGTTCGTGCCCACGCTGGCAGACGAGGCATCCGCCATCCTCGATGCCCAGACGGCGCGCGGCGGGGCCCTTGCAGAAGGGTCGCTTCTCAAGCGCATCCGCTCCGTGGTTCCCGTGGTGGTGGCACTGCTTGCGAGCAGCCTGCGCCACGCCAACGACCTCTCCCGCGCCCTCGATGCGCGCTGCTATGAGGGCGGCGCTGCCCGCAGCCACTGGCATCCGCTGCACATGGAGACGCGCGATTGGATCGCGCTCGCGCTCACGGTTGCCTACGTGGCTGCGCTCACACTGATCGGTTGATTGCTCGGGGCGGCAGAGGCCGTCTCGTTTACCGCTTCGACTCCCTTTGCGCCTGAAGGTCTGCGAGAGCCTCGGCGAGAACCTCGTCATCGATGCCACGCTGTTTGAGAAGCTCGGCCAAGCTGTTGGCGCCCTGCTCGATACCCTGCTCGATACCCTGCTCGATACCCTGCTCGAGACCCTGTTCAAGAGCCTCCCTCTCCATGCGT
>CAMNAH010000163.1 GCA_946530775.1 uncultured Coriobacteriales bacterium | reverse complement strand
TTGGTGGGCGATGCTGGATTTGAACCAGCGACCCCATCCGTGTGAAGGATGTGCTCTACCCCTGAGCCAATCGCCCTTAGCGAAAGTCATTCTAACAGAACATCGCCGTATGTGCGACGAGAAAACTATCTTCCTACAATTGCCTCTCTCAGCATGAGGCAATACGCCTCGGCGCCCTCGGGGCGAAGATGCGTTCCGTCGTCCCAGAAGTACTCGTCGTGGCCAGCGCTCGTTCCGTACCAGTCGATCACGTCGCAGTTGTCGTACTGCGCGGCGATCTCGTAGAAGAGCGCGTTGTTCATGTCCTGGAGGGCGAGCGGCACGCGGCAGGTGACGAGGTAGACGCGACGGTCGCCGCACATCTCGATGAGCGTGCGCACATCCTCCTCGTAGGCCACGCCGTTGTCGCCGAGCGACCAGACGATGATGTCGCCGTCGATGCCCTGATCCCACACGCTCTGCAGGATCTCGGGACCCGTGTAGAGCTGCCTGCTCACCTGGGCGTCCATGTGGCCGTAGGGGAACATCTCGTTGAACTGCATCTCGGCGCCGAGCGGTACGGAGTCGCCGATAAGGATGACCGGCGCGTTGGTGGCACCCGTCTCGGGGTCGACATCGTAGTGCGCGAAGGCGTTGATGGTGTTGATCGCCTGTTCGAACGGGGTGCCCTGGAAGATGGTGCCTTCGGTCTGGTAGAAGATGCGCTCGCGGGCGGGGGAGAGGCCGGCTTCGGTCTGCTCCTCTGCGGGCTCCTCAACAGGCTCCTCGACAACCTCGGGCGGTTCGGGCTCGGCGGTCTGCTGGGGTGCAGCAGGCGTTATGAAGAGGACGAGCGCGGCGACGATGCCCGCGATACCCAGCACGCGCTGGACGGCGGGAAGGCCGACCACGGTGGTCTCGACCCGTTCGTTTCTGCGCGAACCCGCGACCTCGACGGTGCGCTTGGCTTCGAAGATGCGATAGGAGATCTCGGTTGCCGCGAAGATGGCGACGTACTGCAGGATGCGCTGGACGGGCGAGATCGCCGTGGTGCGCGTCGCGGGGTTCATGATGAGCAGCAGCGGATAGTGCCAGAGGTAGAGCGAGAACGAGCGCTTGCCGAGCACCGAGAGCGGGGCGAACGAGAACACCTTCGAGATGATGGACGTCTCGCGGATGACGGCAAGTACGAGTGCGGCGGAGCTAACTGCGAGCAGGAGGAATCCGCCGTAATAGGGGAACGAGCTGTAGCCGTTCACGGTGAAGCAGAAGACGACGAAGAAGATGAGGCCGATCAGGCCTGCGATGGTGAGCACGGCGTCTGAGACCATGGGCTCGATGGTGCGCGAGCCTGCTCCGCGACGAGCGGCCTCGCGCGACGAGGTGCGCTTGCGCGCCGAGAGGATGGGTGCAACCTCGGCAACGAACGCGCCCATGAGCAGCTCTCCGATGCGCGTGTCGAGTCCGTAGTACACGCGGTTGGTGTCTGCCAGCGGATCATAGAGAACCGCCATCAGGATCTGCGATGCCACGGCGAGCACCAGGCATACGATGACGCGCACCTTCCTCGGCACTCCGAGCTTTCCCATGAGCATGAGAACGAGCGGCCACACGATATAGAACTGCATGACCACGGAGAGGTACCAGAAGTGTGTGAGCGGCGAGGGCAGGCCCGCTGCAGCGAAGTAGGACACGTTGCGGATGATGTAGAACCAGTTCTGGAAGAAGAGGAGCGCCGGAACCACATCGTCTTTCATCTTGGGGATGAGCGGGCGCGCGAAGATGACCGAGAGAAGGGCGACGATGGCCGCCACAGCGAGCATCGCGGGCAGAAGGCGGGTAACTCTGCGCTTGAGATGGTCGAGATAAGAGAACGAGCCCTTGCTGTGGAGCGCGCGGTCGACGCTCGCGGTGAGGAGATATCCCGTGATGACGAGGAAGAGCGTGACGCCTGCGAATCCACCGGGAACGCGCATGGGATTCGCATGGTAGAAAAGCACTGCGAGGATGGCGATCAGCCTAAGGCCGTCGATGCCCGCGAAATACCGTTTTGACGAAGCCACGGATAGAACCCCGAATCCCTAGACGTAACCTGCCTACTAAGATACTTCATTCTCTTGGTTTTCGGGAGTTCTGGGGATGTTATTTGTCGTCGGCTCCGCAGGCGGTCACCTCTACAATAGATGCGCACGACAGCTGCTACAGATTGGTGCTCGAACGCTATGATCGCACTCGCTGACAAGATATCGAAATCCTTTGGCGCCCAGGTGCTCTACACCGGCGCGACGCTGCAGCTCAACGCCGGCGAGCGCTGGGCCTTGGTCGGCCCCAACGGTGCGGGCAAGACCACGCTTCTGCGCATCATCATGGGCGAGGAGTCTGCCGATGAGGGCACGGTGAGCTTCGCGCGCGACATCACGGTGGGATACCTCGAGCAGGAGGCGCAGATCTCGGCCGATAAGAGCGCGCTCGAGGAGGTCATCGATTCGGCTCGCGAGGTCAAGGAGGCCGGCAAGCTCCTCACGGAGCTCGAGGCCAAGATTTCGACCGAGACCGACGAGGCTGCCAGCAACGCGCTGCTCGACCGCTACGGCCATGCCCGCGAGCGCTTCGAGCGCCTGGGCGGCTACGAGCTCGAGTCGCGCGCCCGTGCCATCCTTGGCGGCCTGGGCTTTCCCGTCTCGGAGTTCGACAAGCCCGCGACCGAGTTCTCGGGCGGCTGGCAGATGCGCATCTCGCTCGCCAAGCTGTTGCTGCGCCACCCCGACCTGCTGCTCCTCGACGAGCCCACCAACCATCTCGATTTCGAGAGCGTGCTCTGGTTCGAGCAGTTCCTCTCGTCCTACGACGGTGCCGTGCTCATCGTGAGCCACGACCGCTCGTTCATGGACGCCTGCGTCACGCACGTGGCCTCGCTCGAGAACCGCATGCTCGTCACCTACACCGGCAACTACTCCTCCTACCTCAAGCAGCGCGAGGACAACCTCGAGCAGCTCAAGGCCAAGCGCGCCGCGCAGGAGCGCGACATCGCGCACATGGAGGTCTTCATCGAGAAGTTCCGCTATAAGCCCACCAAGGCCAAGCAGGTCCAGGAGCGCGTCAAGCGCGTCGAGAAGATCAAAGAGGAGCTTGTGGTGCTCCCCGAGCACAACAAGCGCGTGCATTTCTCGTTCCCCGCACCGCCGCGTACCGGCGATAGCGTGGTCACGCTCGAGAACATCTCCAAGAGCTACGACGACAACCTCGTGTACGAGGACGT
>CAMNAH010000162.1 GCA_946530775.1 uncultured Coriobacteriales bacterium | reverse complement strand
ACGCCATCCTGCACCTGCTCTACTCGCGCTTCTGGACCAAGGTCATGCGCGACCTCGGTATGGTCGACTTCGACGAGCCCTTCACCAACCTGCTCTGCCAGGGCATGGTGAAGGACGCCAACGGCGATACCATGAGCAAGTCCAAGGGCAACGTCGTGCCGCCTTCGAGTGTCATCGAGCCCTACGGTGCCGACACCATGCGCCTCGCCATCCTGTTCATCGCGCCCACCGAGAAAGACTTCAACTGGGATGAGGAGGCCGTCGCCGGTGCGAACCGCTTCATCAAGCGCGCATGGCGCACGGTCTGGTCGCTCGCACAGTCCGGTGCCGGCGCGGGTGCGCTCGATCCCGCCAAGCTCTCGGGCACCGATGCCGAGCTGTGGCGCCGTCTGAACGAGCTCGGCATCCGCTGCACCAACGACTTCGACCGCGGTCAGTTCAACACCGCCATCTCGGCCGTCATGGAGCTCGTGAACGATGCGAGCAAGTATCTGGTCGATACGCCCGAGGATGCCCGCGATGCGGCTCTCTGCGCGCGCGTCGCCCACGACGTTGTCGCCATGCTGAGCCCCATCTGCCCGCACTGGGGCGAGGAGCTCTTCCACGAGGCGCTCGGATGCACAGGCTCCCTCTACGACGAGCCGTGGCCCGAGTTCGACGCCGAGCAGGCCAAGAGCTCCATGGTCGAGATCGTTGTCCAGATCAAGGGCAAGGTGCGCGGCCGCATCATGGTTGCCGCCGATGCCGCCAACGACGAGCTCGAGGAGGCTGCGAAGGCCGCGGTTGCCGCGCAGCTCGAGGGCAAAGACATCAAGAAGGTCATTGTCGTTCCGGGACGCCTGGTGAACATCGTCGCCGTGTAGGCTGGAGAGCATTCGGTTTGCAAGGGGCCCGTCCTTTTGGACGGGCCCCTTCTCATCAACCGAGTTTTCCCGATGTGTCGTATTGCTCCAAGAACCACGTTCGTGATTCGGGAATCGATCCGCCGACATCGAAGGGTTCGGAAAGGTATACGGTGCGCTCCGAATCGGGCCATTGGACGGCGCTCGGCATCGAGGAGAGGGCAAGTGCGACATCGAAGCGAGCAAGGTCTGCGGGGTGGTTCTCGGCGGCTATCGCACGCACCTCTGCGAAGGGCACGGGCGTCGCGGACTCATCGCGAATCCCGTCCTGCTCTGCCACGTAGATGTGCACGTACAGGGAGGTGTGCTTGCTTGGATCGATTTCGAGGTTCTCCCACATGACGTCTATGAGGCTCTGCTCTGCGGCTGAGTATTCCTCGAAGGTCTCAGGCATGCAACCTTGCGGAAGGAGCAGGCTGATAACTTCTCTGACATCGTGGTCGCCTTCTTCATACTCGACGGTCGCGATGACGTCCTGGGCGTCTATGCCGAGTGAGCCTGCTGCAAGGTGGGCGATTCCTTCATCGAACTCGGCTCCATCGCCGGGAGCGCGCCAGGAGTATCTCTCAAAATCGGACGGATCGGGTGCAAGCGCCCCTCTCACATCGTCTATTTCGATATGCTTGTCGTCAGAGCTTCGATAGGCTTCGAGCAGCTCGTCGCTCTCAGCTACCCGAACGCTGTAGGTGTACCCCGTGAGCATGAGAATCTCGTGGGCCTCGGCGCCATCGACGACCAGGGGAGGCTGCTCGTTGCTATAGGTGGAGAGGGTGTTGTAGAGAAGCGACAGGGGCGCGTCGGGAGCGAGGATGTGGATATGCTTATAATCGCCGGCTGCATCGGCGAACTCGTTCGCGCAGCGGAGGAACGTGTCCATATCGAGCAGCTCGTCATCCTCGCCGGTCGCCCAGATGTAGAAATCGTATCCATCCGTCGCGTATTCCCTGGTGCCGATGAATCCGAGCGCCTCGATCTTCTCGCTAAATGCGATGCGCTCCCGGTACTGTTCGCGCGTGCTTTGGATATTGACCTCGAACAGCGCGGGGTCATCCCAGCGGTAGTAGTTGACATACGAGATGAGGCCCTCGTCTTCTCCCTCGACGCAGACAAGCCTCGTCACCGTGTAATCGCCGCTCTCGCGTTTGGCGGGCACCGGGATGGGCCCGTTGTTGGGGAAGGGATACGAGAAGTCGATGACGTGCCAATCCTCGCCGGTCTCGGCTTCGATCGCATCTTCCGAAAGCTCTGCGATGCGAACCCAGAGCTGCGGGTTGTGCGGGTTGTCGGTATCACCGTAGCCCACAGGATCGTCCGGCCAAGCTCCCTGCTCGAGGCATGCGCGCAGCTCATCAACGGTCAGGACGTGCCCGTCCCTGTTCGTGGCAACGCTTTCCGCAAGGTCGTCGAGCTCTGCATAGAGCGCATCGAACACCTCGAGATCGCGCTCCGTCGCCTCTGGGTTTGTAATGAAGGCGGCGTCTTCGGGCGTGTCGCGGACGGGGTCGTCGGAAAGTGCGCGCGTGCATGAGGTGATTCCCCAGGCAACCGTGCCTATCGTGAGCGCGGACGCGATGGCATAGAGGAGCGCGAACACCGCTCCCACGACGAGAAGCACCGTGAGCAGCGTGCTCTGTCCCTTTGTCTTGGGGTTTTCTGGTTGCTGGGGTACCGGTGGACGTTGGTCCATCGCCGCTCCTATCGACTGATATAGGCCATGAGGAGGTCGTAGGTGTTGCGCAGGCCGTCCACATGGGTACGCTCGTATCCATGGCTGTTCGCGGTGCCGGGTCCTATGGCCGCATGGCGGATGTCGTATCCTGCCTGCAGGCTGGGATCGCAGTCGGTGCCGTAGTGGGGCGTGAAGATATCCATCACGTAATCGATGCCCGCCGCGATGGCACAGTCACGCAGCTCGTTGGTCATGGCCCAGTGGTACGGGAAGCGCGAGTCCTTGGCGAAGATCGAAACCTTGCGCTCATCGGAGTTCTGATCGGGGCCGGTGGGCGCGATATCGATGGCGAGTATGTCGGCCGTGTCCTCGGGAAGCCACGTGGTGCCGTGCCCGATCTCCTCGTAGACTGCGAAGTAGGCGTAGACCTTGCGCTTGAGCTGGATGCCCTCTTCCTTGATGGCCTTGCAGGCGGCGAGCAGTACGGCGGCGCAGGCCTTATCGTCCACGAAGCGCGACTTCACATAGCCGTTCGCGAGCGTGTAGCGCGGATCGAGCGCGATGATGTCACCCGTATCGATGCCGAGCGCACGCACATCGTCTGCAGACGAGACGTTCTCGTCGAGCACCACGCACACGTTGGTGCGGAAGTCGGGGAGCACGCTCCTCAGCTCCT
>CAMNAH010000161.1 GCA_946530775.1 uncultured Coriobacteriales bacterium | reverse complement strand
TCATCAACCTCAAGGCCATCCTCAACCTGCCCAAGGGCACCGAGCACTTCATGAGCGACATCCACGGCGAGTACGAGGCCTTCCTGCACATCCTCAACAACTGCTCCGGCGTCGTGCGCGAGCGCGTGCGCGCCACCTTCGCCGGCGAGCTCACCCCGCGCGAGCAGGACGACCTCTGCACCCTCATCTACTACCCCCGCGAGAAGCTCATCCGCCTCAAGGCCGAGGGCATACCCAACCCCAGCTGGTACTACCAGACCCTCTTCCGCCTGGTGCGGCTCGCGCGCTACCTCTCGGGCTTCTACACGCGCTCGAAGGTGCGCAAGGCCATGCCCGAGGCCTACGCCTACATCATCGACGAGCTGCTCCGCGCCTCCTCCGTGGGCGAGACGAGCCGCCACGAGTACCATGTGCGCATCATAGAGTCCATCGTCGAGGTCGGTGCGGCCGACGACTTCATCACGAGCCTCTCGGCGCTCATCAAGCGCCTCGCGGTGGATCGCCTGCATCTGGTGGGCGATGTATACGACCGCGGCCACAAGGGCGACCGCATCATGGACCGGCTCATGGAATACCACTCGCTCGACATCCAGTGGGGCAACCACGACATCGCGTGGATGGGCGCAGGATGCGGCAGCGAGGCGTGCATCGCCACCGTGGTGCGCACATGCATTCGCTACGGCACCATCCATATGCTTGAGAACTCGTATGGTATCTCGCTGCGCAAGCTTTACCTGTTCGCCCACGAGACCTACGGAGGGGACGCTCCCGCAGCGCCGGAGGGCGGCTACCGGATGCCCGGCTCCCTGGGAAGCTCCGGCTCCAACGCCACGGCGCCGGTCGAGCGCGCCATCGACATCATCCTCTTCAAGCTCGAAGGCCAGCTCATCATGCGCCACCCCGAGTTCGGCTACGAGCATCGCCTGCTTCTCGACAAGATAGATCGCGAGACGGGCACGATCTGCATCGACGGCACGATATGGCCGCTTGCGACCGTCGACTTCCCCACCGTCGATCCCGAGCACCCTTACGAGCTCTCCGAGGGCGAGCGGGCCGTCATGGACTCGCTCGTGCGCGACTTCTCGCATTCCATGCTTCTGCGCAAGCACGTGGGGTTCCTCTACAGCCATGGCTCAACCTATCTCGTGAGCAACGGCAACCTCCTCTTCCATGGTTGCGTTCCCCTGGACGCGAAGGGCGGCTTTCGCCCCATCAAAACGCCTGAAGGCACGCTTTCTGGCCGCGCTTACCTCGATTTCTGCGATCGCATCGCACGCCGTGCATGGAGCGCCGGCGACAAGGAGGCCCTCGACTGGATGTGGTATCTCTGGTGCGGCTACGACAGCCCCTTCGCCGGCCGTCTTGTCAGGACGTTCGAGCGCGCATTCATCCCCGACAAGGACGCATGGGCCGAGCCGCAGGATCCATACTTCACTTTCAACGAGGATCCGCAGGTCTGCGAGGCCGTGCTCGCCGAGTTCGGACTCGAGGGCCCCTATTCCCACATCATCAACGGACACAAGCCTGTTCGCACCGTCAAGGGCGAAAGCCCGCTCAAGGCTGGCAATCGCGTCATCGTGATCGACGGCGGCTTCTGCCATGCCTACCACAAGAAGACGGGAATCGCGGGATACACGCTCATCTCCGATGCCGACGGCTTGCGCCTCAAAGCGCACCGCCCCTTCGGCTCCATCAACGATGCGCTCGACCTCAACGCCGACATCATGAGCGACACGGATCGTTTCGAGCGCTACTTCGAGCCGAGGCGCGTTGCGGACTGCGATAACGGGCAGCGGATCAAGGCCCAGATCGCCGATCTGCGCGCCCTGCTCAACGCCTACCGTACGGGCGAGCTCAAGGAGCGTGCAGAGGAGTAAGCCCTCCCTACCTGACGCTTCTTTAAATCTAAGTCTCGTCTACTGAGATTTTTGCGCAGTATGCAACCTTTTCCTAAAATTGGGTACGTATCGGCTTGAGGCACGTACCAGATGCATGTTGGATGCAAGGACATAGGACATACCATGAACACGAATCAGAATGCAAACCAAAGCAAGGGTCCCAATATGGACGACCAGAAGAAGCGTCGCTCGATGCTCATCTATTTCGCCGTGGCGTTTGTGGCCTATCTGCTGGTGAGCCAGTTCTTCATGCCGCAGATCAGGAACTCCGTGGTCACCAAGGTCGACTACAGCGCCTTCCTCGCTGATGTCGAGGGCGACAAGGTCGAGGAGGTGGAGCTCAACACCGGGAGCAACACCATCCGCTACACGCTCAAAGACGCCGAGGACGGCCATTACAACGAGACCACGCTCTTCCCCAACGACACCGAGCTCGTGTCGCTTCTGCGCGAGCACAACGTCGAGTTCTCGGCGAGCATACCCGACGCCTCGAGCGAGCTCTGGCTCTACATGCTCCTCTCGTATGTGCTGCCGCTTGTGCTGCTGCTCGGCGGCGGATGGCTGCTCAACAGGCGCCTGCGCAAGCAGATGGGCGATGACAACTCCATGAACTTCGGCAGCGGCGGCTTCTTCGGCGGCGGCATGGGCGGTCTCGGCAAGTCCAACGCCAAGATGGTCAAGGGCGAAGAGACGGGCGTCACCTTCCACGACGTCGCCGGCCAGGACGAGGCCAAGGACTCGCTCGCCGAGATCGTCTCGTTCCTCAAGAAGCCCGACAAGTACACCGCCATTGGCGCGCGCTGCCCGCGCGGCGCCCTTCTGGTGGGCCCTCCGGGAACGGGCAAGACCCTGCTCGCCCGCGCCGTCGCAGGCGAAGCCGGCGTGCCGTTCTTCCAGATCTCGGGCTCCGAGTTCGTCGAGATGTTCGTGGGCCGCGGTGCCGCCAAGGTGCGCGACCTCTTCAAGCAGGCCAGCGAGAAGGCGCCGTGCATCGTCTTCATCGACGAGATCGACGCCGTGGGCAAGCGCCGCGACACCTCGATCAACTCCAACGACGAGCGCGAGCAGACGCTGAACCAGCTCCTCTCCGAGATGGACGGCTTCGACAACCAGAAGGGCATCGTGGTGCTCGCCGCCACCAACCGCCCCGAGTCGCTCGACCAGGCGCTCCTGCGTCCCGGCCGCTTCGACCGCCGCATCCCCGTCGAGCTCCCCGACCTCGCCGGCCGTGAGGCCATCCTCAAGATTCATGCCGACGACGTGAAGATGGAGCCCGGCATCGACCTCTCCGTCATCGCCAAGTCCACGCCTGGCGCATCCGGTGCAGACCTCGCGAACATCATCAACGAGGC
>CAMNAH010000160.1 GCA_946530775.1 uncultured Coriobacteriales bacterium | reverse complement strand
CCATGGCCGAGCGAGATGGCCATGCGGTAGAGGCCCACGATGCTCCAGGCGGCCGACGCAGCCGAGCCCAGCGCGATGAGCGAGTCCATGTTGGGCGCGCCGTGGAAGAGCGTCTTGAAGCCCGTGATGAAGTAGTGGCGGTTGGCGAAGAGGATGGGCGCGCAGAGCAGAAGCTGCGTGAGCGCCGCCGCCATCATGCCCTCATGGCCCGAAAGCATCGCGGGCTGCGGCCACCCGAACATCGGCCCCATGGCCACATAGAAGAGCGGCACCGAGAAGATCGCCGAGATGATGAGCTGACGGCGCTTCTCGGCGATGGCTGCATCGGCGATGGCGGTGGGGTTGGGCGCCGACGCCGACGAAGCCGAGACCGTCTGCCCGCCATGCGGGGCGCGCGGCGCTGCGCCGTAGCCCGCCTTCTCGATGGCAGCGATCACCGCATCGCAGGTAGCATCGGTGCCGTCGTAGACAAGCTCCATCGAGTTCTTGAGCAGGTTGACGTTGGCCTCCTCCACGCCGGGCACCGCCGACGCCGCCTTGCCCACGCGCGCCGAGCATGCGGCGCACGTCATTCCCGTGATATCGAACGTCTCCTTCATGGCTACCCTTCCAATTTCCCCAAAAAGGGATACTCCCCCAATGGGGGATACTCCCTTATTGGGGAATTACGAGAACTTCTTGAGGAGGTCCATGACCTCGCCGATGACCTCGGTGTTGCCCGCCTGCACCTGCTCGACCACGCAGGTCTCGAGATGGTCCTGCATGACGGCGCGCGAGATGGCGGCGACCGCCTTCTCGACGGCGGCGAGCTGCGTGAGCACGTCGCCGCAGTAGCGGTCTTCGTCGATCATCGATTTGATGCCGTTCAGCTGCCCGACGGCGCGGTTGATGCGCTTGTCGAGATCGCGCTTGAACTCGTCGCTGCGCGGCGTGTGCTTCTGGTGGCAGCAGCAGGTCTCGCTGGGCATGATGCCTCCTCATCGCGGTTTTCACACGATGAGAATATACCCCCTAGGGGTATATGTCAAACGCGGTCTACAGCTCTACGAGGTTCTCTCCATAGATATCGGTCATATAGACCGTCCCGCTCTCGTTGTCCGTAAAGAAGATGTAGCCCTCCGCGACGCAGGGGCCTTCTGCCCTGAAATCGGTGAGCACATTGAGGGCCTGGCTTCCCAGCGGCATATGGCACAGATACAGGCTGTTCGTCGAGCTCTCGCCCACGATGCCCCACGGGCTGATCACGGGATCGTAGATGCCCTCGAACGCATCCTGATGGTCCTCGAGCGTGGCAATATCGAGCATGTGCAGGTGGTAATCGCCCAGATCGTTGAACACGAGCACGCCGTCCGCCACCGTGATGGAGTCGACCGCGCTTTCGGTGAGCTTGGTCATCTCCGACCCATCGAAGTTGGCGCGGTAGAGGCATCCACCGTCATCATCGTTGGACCAATACATCTTGCCGTCCCACAACGTGAGGTAGTAGAGCTCCGTGAGATCGCCCTCGCAGCGAATATCGGTGCCGTCGAGCGCCATGCTGTAGAGCTTGAGGCCGTCCATCGAGTTCTTGAAGTAGATGCGCCCGTCAAAGATGCACATGTCCTCGAGCATGCCCGAATAGAGGTTGGTGTTCTTGCTGCCGTCGCACTTCATGCGCCATACGCCCGGGGTCTTCCCGCCGGTGTAGTAGTACACATAGCCGTCGAGCACGCCGATATAGGCGGATTGCTGGTCGTTGAGCTTGGTCTTCTCGGAGCCGTCGACGCGCATGCGATAGAGGCTCATGTTGTCGTTGCTGCGGTAGTAGATCCACTCGCCATCGGACGCGGCGAGGCCGCCGTTCTGGTAATTGCCCTGCAGGTTGCCCTGCGTGCCGGTATTACCCGGGTCCGCGATCTGCGCGCTGCCATTGGCGGGCACCGCGATCGCCTCGAGCGGCGCATCGCCCTGCTGCTCTCCCGTCTGTTCGGAAGCAAATTCCGAACCCCCGTCGGACGCGCCCGCTCCCCCGCCTCCGAGACGCGGCAGGAGGAGCACCGCCGCAATCCCGAGCACCGCAACGGCGGCGATGATGGGGATGACCGGCAGGCTGCGCTTCTTCTCGACCACCACCGTCGGAGCCGCCACCGCGGTAGGCGGCGCGACCTCGCCGGAAAGGTTGGCGCGCACCTGCACGTCGAGGCGCTTGATGCTCTGGTCGAGCGGCGTGGTGAGCGCGTCGAGCCAATGCACGGTGGAGAGGTAGTACTGCATGCCCTGGGTGGGGAGCGTCTCGGTCATCTTGAAGGGGATGATCGTCACGCCGTTGCTCACAGCCAGGTTGACCTCGCGCGCCACCTGCGTCGACGCGTTCGCAAAGTCGGTGAAGACGAGCACCATAATCTTGGCGCCCTTGATGGCCTCCATGATCGAGGCCGCCCAGTCGGCCCCCGGCGCTATATCGCGCGGTGCATACCAGCATCGGCTTCCCTTGAATTCAAGGTAGGAGACGATCGCATCGGCAACCGTCTTGTCCTTGTGCGAGTAGCTGACGAAGACATCGTGCGCCATGACGGCCTCCCTGCTAGTTCTGCGTGACCTCGCCCGTCGCGGTGTTATAGGACATATCCCAGTGCTGGCCGTCCCAGTCGAAGGTCACGTTCACGATTTGGACGCCATCGGAGACGGACATGGAGACCTTGATGTTCTCGGCACCTCCCGAATAGCCTTCGATCGAGTTGAAGCACGCGTTGATAGCGTTCTCGATGGGATCTTCGGACTTCTGCCCCTCGGTCATCTCGGGCTCGGTCTTGTCGACGATCTCGCCGGTATGGATGTCGACGGTATACGAGAAGTCGCCGTACTCCGACCCGAACGTGACGGTGCGCAGCCCGTCATGCTCGGCGCTCACCTTGATGTCGGTTGCGACGCCGAGGCTGACGGGGCACACCTCGGCGACGATGTCGAGAATAGCGTCGGCATCGAGCTCTGCAGGCTCTGCAGCCTCGACGGCCTCCTCGGGCTCCGGCGCCTCGGGTTCGGATGTGGATACAGCGCCTCCGCAGGCAAGAAGGCCGAGGCTCAGAACTGCTGCGAACAGGACAGCCGGGATCTTCGAGCGCATTGCCATGGCGAACCCCCTTTTTCGACAAGTTGGGCACAGCCTACCGCGCAAGGGGGTTCGAAAACCTGAGCCGAGGTCAAACTCGATGAACCAGTACATTTAATCGGTTAACGAGCCGCTTTCATCTGCTGCTGCCAGTTCACGCGCCTCGGC
>CAMNAH010000159.1 GCA_946530775.1 uncultured Coriobacteriales bacterium | reverse complement strand
TGATGAGGGCGCGCGCGATGGCGACGCGCTGCATCTGGCCGCCGGAGAGCTGCGAGGGGCGCTTGTCGATGTGCTGGCCGAGACCCACGCGCTCGAGCGCCTCAACGGCGCGCTTGCGGCGCTCCGCCTTCGAGACGCCCGACAGCGTGAGCGCGAGCTCCACGTTGGCGAGAATGGTCTGGTGCGGGATGAGGTTGTAGCTCTGGAACACGAAGCCGATGCGGTTGTTACGGTAGGTATCCCAGTCGCGGTCCTTGTACTCGCGCGTCGAGATGCCGTCGATCACCAGGTCGCCAGCATCGAAGTGATCGAGACCGCCGATCACGTTGAGCATCGTGGTCTTGCCCGATCCCGAAGGCCCGAGAATGGCCACGAACTCGTTGTCGCGGAAGGTAAGCGACACGTCGTCGAGAGCCGTCTGCGTGAACGAGCTGGTCACGTATGTCTTTGATATGTTTTTGAGCTCGAGCATCGAGATCCTGTCGTCGTGTTGAACAGGACAAGTCTACCCATTTGCAGCGTGCGCAGGTCTATCCGCTAAGACGATTAAACAAATATGCGCAATTGGAAACACATTCGATGACAGAATGCGCCAATAAAGCAACGGTTTACGCCCAAATCCGCACGGTAGGGCGGCGGCGCGGTACCGTGATAACCAACAAGCGGTCGGGTTTCCTTCATCCCCTTGCATCCGGCCGCCCATTCCTTCCTGTTGGGACCGGACCCGCTGCCTCAGGGTCCGGTTCGCTTTTTGAGCAAAGCGGCAGAGCGTTCGTTCACGGAACGGGAATCATCGCATCGATGGCGCGGGTCTGCCCGCGATCGGATACGGTCAACGTGCCGCCGTAGCGGATGGCGATCTCGGCGAGACGGTCCTTCGCGAGCATCTCCGAGCCGTCGGAGTAGTGCTCGACGTGCAGCAGGGCGAGCTCCCCCACCCTTCGCAGCGTGAGCGAGATCGAGCGCATCCGCTCGTCCTCGAGGCCGCACACCGCCTCCACCGCGCTATCGATGAGCAGCGAGAAGCATGCATACAGGTCCGCGGCGGAGAGGCGCGCAAGAGCGGTGCCGTCGGCGATGCATGAGAGGGTGACGCCGCGCCGCGCGCAGATGAGGCTCTTCTCGGTAAGGATGGTGTCGAGGACCTCGTTTCCCGTCTTCACGGAGGTATCGAAGACCGAGATATCCCGCACGATACTCTTGAGGGTATCCCGGTCGAGGCGCACGTCCTCGCCCGAGAGCTCGCGGACCACCTTGTGGCGAATATCGTGAACGCGGCGGTTGACCGCGGCAATGGTCTCGCGCGAGAGCTCATACTGGCGTTCGCGTTCCTCGGCAAGGATCTCACGGGCGGCGATCTCGCCTTTGAGCCGTGTGCTGTAAAGCATCTCGTATTCCGCGAACAGCACGAAGAAGCTCACGGCGGTATGCACGATCCGCAGGACGATCAGGAAACCCCATGGCGCCCCGGACTGTCCCAGCCCGCGCACCACCACGTCGAAGGCGATGACCACGAGGATGACGCCGACGGCCGCCGCGAGCATGCCCCGCGAACCCTCGCCGAGACTTCCGAGCGCGCGCATGCGCCTGATGAAGACGAGATAGCACACGGCAATCACCGCGATAACGGCGAGGTCGGAGAGCAGCGCGGATGCCATCTGTGGAATCGCATGGCGTGCAGGCCCTTCGACGCACAGGCGGACAAGCTCCGCAGCGCCGGACCCGAGGTTCTGAATGGTATAGCCTGCCGTGGCGCAGAACAGCGCATCCCAGACGCCCATCTCGAAGCAGAAGCGCACCGCCGGCACGAGAACCACGAGATAGAGCGAATATACGCAGAAATTGGCCGCGTAGCGCAACCACGGGCCCAAGCTCCCGAGCAACCCGAGCCAGACAAGGACCGTTGCAATAACGTTGAACGCAACGATGCAGGTCAGCGCGATGGCACAACGCCGCTTGAAGCCGTCCTTCCTCGGAAATCGTGCGGCCATGAGAAACGTCGGCACAAGGAATTGCAGCGGCTGCATGATCAGCACGGAGAACGTGAGGATGAACACGGACGGAATGCCCAACCCTTCGATGGAGAATTGCACGCGATCACGCCCCGCTTCCCAAGTAGACGGCGATCGCCTCGAGCGCCTGCCTCTTGTTGGCACGGCTCGCCCAGACGACGTCGCCGTTCGAGAGCGTGAGCGCCGCATCGGAGACGCCGCGCACATGCCCCATGTTGATGATGCAGCCGCTCGAGATACGCAGAAACGGGCTGCCTCCAAGCTCCTCGTCGAGCTTGCGCATCGACCCCCGCACGGAGACCGACGATCCGTCGTCGAGGTGGTAGACCAGGTCATGGCCGTCCATGTCCACATAGATGAGGCTCGCGGCATCGAATATGCGCAGTCCGTCGCGCGACCGCACCGAGATGGCGCGCCGCACCCGCTGGCGCATAACCTGCAGCGCGCGATCCATCCGCAGGCGGAAATCCTCGTAGGAGAAGGGCTTCACGATGAAGTCGAGGGCGTTCACCGCATAGCCGTGCACGGCATAGTTGGCTAGATTGGTCACGAAGATGATGGGCGTGGCGGCATCGTGCGCACGAAGGTCGAATGCGGCATCCATGCCGTTCTGGCCGGGCATCTCGATATCGAGGAAGATCAGATCGAAGCTCCGGCTGACCGTCTCGTCCAAATCGACGGCGCTCGCCAGGCGCGCGGTCTGGAACCGCTCGCCCACCTGCTCGCCATAGGCGCGTATCGCCTGCTCGAGCAGCTGCGCCGCGGCATCCTCGTCCTCTACTATCAAGATCTGGAACATCGCCCCTCCCTCATGCCAATTCTGGCACAGCGCGCACCGAATCTGGCACATCCCGTCAAACGGTCTCGCACAGCCTAGCCTGTATGCGTGAGGTATTCTCATTTGTTTTCCCAAGGAGGGAAGGAAGATGGCACAGAAGAACAAGCTCAAGATGAGCAACAAGAAGTTCCGGGTGCTCCATGGCATCGGGATCTTCTTCCTCGTGCTGGTCATGGTTTTGGCCAACGCAGTGGGCAACGTTGCGGATGGCGTTCTCAACAGCTACGTCAGCAGGGGCACCACGAGCATCGTGAACCCCTCCGACAGGGCAGACTGGGACGCAACCTACTACGACGTCCAGTATGGCAGCGCCGAGGAGGCCAAGGAGGGCGCGTATGCCGTTGCCCTCGAGATCCAGCAGGAGGGCACGGTGCTCCTCGCCAACAACGGCGTGCTGCCGCTTGCCGCCGGCTCCAC
>CAMNAH010000158.1 GCA_946530775.1 uncultured Coriobacteriales bacterium | reverse complement strand
CGTGGTAGACGGTGCCGTAGATGGTGTTGTTCTCGCAGATGTAGACGTAGTCGGCATCCTCGCGCACGGCAAGATCGGTGCAGTCGGGGATGTAGGAGAAGGTCTCGTCGGCGGAGCTGGCGATGGCCTGGGCATCGATGAAGCGCGCCGCCTCCTGGCAGGCCTTCTTGGCCCACTGGCCGGTGATGATGTAGTCGGCCTTGCCGGTGGCGCCGGGAAGCGCGCAGAGGTTCAGCGGCACGGCGGCGAACTGCTGCGAGGCGCCGCCCTGCAGGAACAGGACCTTGTAGTTCTCGGGGATGGCCATGAGCGAGCGCAGATCCGCCTCGGCCTCGTCGATGATGCCCTGGAAAACGGCGGAGCGGTGGCTCATCTCCATGACGGACTGGCCGGAGCCCTTGTAATCGAACATCTCGGAAGAGCACTCGGAGAGGACTTCCTCGGGAAGGACGGCGGGACCTGCGGAGAAGTTGTACACACGTGCCATTTCAAGCTCCAATCGCTTCTATTGACGGGCCGTTTTACCATACCTGCAAATGCGAAAGGGCGCGCCATGTGACGCGCCCTTGTTGCAAAGTGTTAGCAAAGATGCAATATTTTATGGATAACCTGCGGTTTTATACGTAGAACAGCATGTCGTTGTAGCTCGGGACGGGCCAGTAGTCGGTGCCGCAGAGGCGCTCCATGGCATCGACCGTGCGGCGCATGTGCTCCATCGCGGGGATGACCACCTCGAGGTAGTACCTGCACTGCTCGATGGGCGAGGGCTGCTTCTTGGCCTCGGCGTTCTCGGCCTCGAGGTCCGACACCGCGGAGTAGATCGTGTCGATGCCCGCGGTGAGCGTGCGCACGATCTCCTTCTCGGCGGACGCCTCGATGCCGATGTCGGCCTTGGTCGCCACGGAGGTGGCCACGTTGCCGGAGTAATCGATGAGCGCGGGCAGGTAGAGGTGTCGAACCATGTAGCTCATGGTGTTGGCCTCGATGTTCAGGAGCTTGACGTACTGCTCGCACTTGGAGATGTAGCGCGCGTTGAGCTCGCTTGCGTTGAGGACGCCGTACTTCTCGAAGAACGCGATGTTGGCGGGATCGATGAGCGCGGGCAGCGCGTCGGGCGTGGACTTGAGGTTGGCGAGCCCGCGGCGTGCCGCCTCCTTCTCCCAGTCGTCGGAGTAGCCGTTGCCTTCGAAGATGATGCGCTGGTGCGCCTTGAAGGTCGCGCGGGTCCACGCCATGGCCTCCGCCTTGAAGTTCTCGGGCGCAACGCTCTCGAGGTCGGTGGCGAAACGGTCGAACTGCTCGGCCACCGCGGTGTTGAGCACCACGTTGGGGTCGGAGATGTTCTGCTGGCTGCCGCACATGCGCAGCTCGAACTTGTTGCCCGTGAAGGCGAAGGGGGAGGTGCGGTTGCGGTCGGTGTTGTCGCGGATCACGTCGGGAAGCGTGGGCACGCCCAGGTCCATGAGCTCGCGGCCGTGCGCTTCGGAATGCGTGCCGTTGATGAGCGCCTCCACCACGGGGGAGAGGTTGTCGCCCAAAAAGACCGACACGATGGCGGGAGGTGCCTCGTTGGCGCCCAGACGGTGGTCGTTGCCCGCGGAGGCGACGGATGCGCGGATAAGGTCGGCGTGGTCGTCGACGGCGGCCACCAGGCACGCGAGGATGACGAGGAACTGCAGGTTGTGCTCGGGATCGGAGCCCGGCTCCAGCAGGTTGTAGCCATCGGACGAGAGCGACCAGTTGTTGTGCTTGCCCGAGCCGTTCACATAGGAGAAGGGCTTCTCGGCGAGTAGGCAGGCGAGGCCGTGGTGGCTTGCGAGCAGCTTCATCTTCTCCATGGTGAGGAGGTTGTTGTCGATGGCGGCCGAGCCCGTCTCGTAGATGGGCGCGAGCTCGTGCTGGCAGGGAGCGACCTCGTTGTGCTTGGTCTTGGCGGGGATGCCGAGCTTCCAGAGCTCGTCGTCGAGCTCCTTCATGAACTCGTTGACGGTGGGACGGATGGCGCCGAAGTAGTGCTCGTCGAGCTCCTGGCCCTTGGAGGGCTCGCAGCCGAAGAGCGTGCGTCCGCAGAGCACCAGGTCGGGGCGCGCCTGGAAGTCCTCCTCGCGGATGAGGAAGTACTCCTGCTCGGGACCGATGTTGGTGAGCACGCGGTTGGGATGGCGGCCGAAGAGGGCGAGCAGACGCTTGGCCTGCTTCTCGAGGGCCACCTGGCTGCGCAGGAAGGGCGTCTTCTTGTCGAGCGCCTCGCCCGTGTAGGAGATGAACGCGGTGGGGATGCAGAGCACCTCGTCCTTGATGAAGGCGGGGCTGGTGGGATCCCACACCGTGTAGCCGCGCGCCTCGAAGGTGGAGCGGATGCCGCCCGAGGGGAAGCTCGAGGCATCGGGCTCGCCCTGCACGAGCTCCTTGCCCGAGAAGGCCATGAGCACGCCGCCGCCCTCGATGGGCGTGATGAAGCCGTCGTGCTTCTCGCTCGTGATGCCGGTGAGGGGCTGGAACCAGTGCGTGTAATGCGTGGCGCCCAGCTCGAGCGCCCACTCCTTCATGGCGTGCGCGACTTCGTTGGCGATGTCGATATCGAGCGGCTCACCATCGTCGATGACGCGCTTGAGCTTCTTGTAGGTGGGCTTGGGCAGGCGCTGCTGCATGACCGCCTCGGTGAAGACGAGACTGCCGTATTCGCTGGTCACACGGTCTGCTGGCATGGCTGCTCCTTTCCTTGTGAAATGACCACAACTCATAATTGTCGCACGAAATCGATAAACGCGCGAACTACGCGAGGTTGTAACAGGGGCGATACGTTGATTCTGCACTGTTGCCCGTGCGCCCGTTTGCACCCGAAGGTGCAAAACAGTCCCGTATGCGCGGTACAATCGATGGCGTCGAATCTATACGTAAGGAGCATCCATGGCAGACGAGACCCCCGAGCGCCGCACCATCGCCGTCATCGACGGCAACTCGCTCATGCATCGCGCGTTCCACGCCATCATGCAGCCCATGAGCGCGCCCGACGGCACGCCCACCAACGCGCTCTTCGGCTTCTTCAACATGTTCATCAAGCTGGTCGAGACGTTCAAGCCCGATGGCGTTATCTGCGCGTTCGACAAGGGCAAGCCGCAGGTGCGCATGGACATGCTCCCGCAGTACAAGGCCCAGCGCCCGCCCATGGACGAGCGCCTGCGCCCGCAGTTCCCCCTGGTGAAGGACCTGCTCCGCTCCCTCGATGTGCCCGTATGCGAGCTCGAGGGCTGGGAGGGCGACGACATCCTGGGCACGCTCGCGCGCCGCG
>CAMNAH010000157.1 GCA_946530775.1 uncultured Coriobacteriales bacterium | reverse complement strand
GGCGTCATCGGCGATGCCGAGCTCGACGGCCTTCTCGGACAGGAAGGTGAGCGCCTCCTCGACGGTGGTCGCAGGGTTGTCGAGGAACACGTGGGATGCCTGCATGAAATCGCTCATGGTAGATCCTCTCTTGGGTTGGGCCCCAGTCATGACGATGGGCTGGCCTGCTGCCATGCCTTTGCAACCTAGTGTACACTATGGAAGGTTTCACGCTCCGTCTTCTCTTGGGAGGATTCCTTCTATGGCGTTTCTCACCCCTATCGTCATCGGCGATATCGTGCTCGGCACGGCCATCGTGCTCTGGGTTGTCTACGTGCTTTTCATCCAGCGCAAGGACATGGCCTTCAAGGGCGACTTCAACATCCTCGCAATGCTGCCTCCCCTGCTGTTCGTGGGCTACGGCATCTGGTACGTGGTGACCAGCCCCTCGCCCGAGGCCGTCGCGGTACTGCTCATCGCCATCGGCATCTTCGTGTACTTCGGCCTCAACGCCGGCGGCATCACCGAAAAGGGCATCGTGGGCACGGGCGGCCTGGTGACCGAGTGGGAGCGCATCAAGGCCATCTGGTACCAGCCCACACGTGACAAGAACCTCGCCATCATGTACACCACCCACGGCATGCCCGGCGTGCGCCACTTCCGCATGGTGGGCAACGACCGCAAGAACGTCTCGCGCTTCATCAAGAAGTACTGGGGCCAGGCGCCGGCCGACAAGAAGCCGGAATAACCGCCCCTTCAACGCCATCGACATGAAAAAGGACCCGGCGCATGGCCGGGTCCTTTGCGTTTGCGCGGATGTTGGGCAGGAACTAGCCCTCGTAGCGGGCGAGCAGGTCCTCGACCTCGGCGCGGGTGGCGAGGTTGGCCGAGAAGGCACTTGCGGAGCCGGTGCAGCAGCCCATGCGGAAGGCGGTGGCGTAATCGCCGCCCGTCTCGATGAGGCCCGCGATGAAGCCCGCGACCATGGAGTCGCCGGCGCCCACGGAGTTGACGAGCGTGCCCTTGGGCGCGGGGCCGGAGTGCACGGAGCCGTCCTCGGCCACGAGCACGGCGCCCTCCCCCGCCATGGAGACGAGCACGTTGCGGGCACCGAGCTCCTGCATCTTCTTGGCGTACGGCACGACCTCGTCGCGCGTGGTGAGCTTGACGCCGAAGATCTCGCCCAGCTCGTGGTTGTTGGGCTTGACGAAGAGCGGCTTGTAGGGCAGGACCTTCATGAGCAGGTCGCGCGTGGCATCCACGACGATATCGACGCCGCGACCCTCCATACGGGCCATGATGCGCTCGTACATGTCGTCGGGCAGCGTGGAGGGGATGGAGCCGGAGATCACGAGGATGTCGCCGGCCTTAAGCTCGTCGAGCTTGGTGTAGAGCTGCTCGATGTCTTCGGGCTGGATGTCGGGGCCGATGCCGTTGATCTCGGTCTCCTCCTTGGCCTTGGCCTTGAGGTTGACGCGGGTGATGCCCTTCTCGACGTGGACGAAGTCGCAGGTTACGCCGAACTCCTCGAGCATGCCCTCGAGCGCGGTCCCCGTGAAGCCCGCGGCGAAGCCGAGCGCGCGGTTGGCATGGCCGAGGTTGCCGAGCACGATGGAGACGTTGACGCCCTTGCCGCCGGGCAGGATCTGCTCGTAGTTGACGCGGTTGACCTCGCCGAGCTTGAGATCCTCGAGGCGGACGATGTAGTCGAGCGCGGGATTGAATGTGACGGTGTGGATCATGCTGCAACCTCCCATAGATGTTGACCCTACTAGCATGCGGACCTGTTAGTTATCCCAATCGATGTTGTAGCCGTTCTCGGCGAGGAAGTCGGAGACCTCGTGGAAACCGGGCATGGCCTGCTGCGCGCCGTTCTTGGTGCACGCGAGCGCGCCGGTTGCCGAGGCGACGACCATAGCCTCCTCGAAGGAGCGGCCGTAGGCGAACTCGGTGACGAGCGCGCCAAGATAGGCGTCGCCGGCACCCGTGGTGTCAACGGCGTCGACCGTGAAGGACGGCACCTCGAAGACCTTGTCGTCGACGAGCGCCGCGGAACCCTTGGAGCCCAGCGTGATGATGGTGTGGCCCACGCCGCGCTGAGCGAAAAAGTCGAGCGCGCTGCGCATGCTCGCGGTGTCGACCGGGTTGATGCCGCAGAGCTCCTCGCACTCAGCCTCGTTGATGCAGAGGATGTCGAGGTTGGCATAGACCTCGTCGGGCAGCTCGACGGCAGGTGAGGCGTTCATGACCGTGACGAGGCCCATCTCGTGTGCGAACACGATGGACTTGACGGTGGTCTCGAAATCGCACTCGAGCTGCGTAAGGAACACATCGCCAGGCGAGGCGAGACCGCGCAGGGTGGTGCGCACGGTGTCGAAGTTCATACGCTGGTTGGCGCCCATCTCGACGATGATGCGCTTATCGTTCTCGGAGCGGATGATGAGCGCGGTGCCCGTGGGATAGTGGCGCGACACGCCGATGTGCTCGCAGGAGACGCCGTGGCGCACAAGCGAGGCGATGAGGTCGCGGCCGAAGGCGTCGGGGCCCACGCAGCCCAGCATGACGGTGGGCGCGCCCATGCGCGAGGCGGCGACGGCCTGGTTGCCGCCCTTGCCGCCGGAGTTGATGAAGAAGCCGCTGCCGTGGACCGTCTCGCTGGTGCGCGGCATGCGCTCGCACTCGATGGAGAGGTCGGCGTTGAGCGAACCGAACACGATGACCTTGGATGCCCTGGACATTACTCTTCTCCCCTTTCTGCGGGTGCCTCAGGCTCGGCAGCGGGCTGAGCCTGCTGCTCCTCGCGATTGTCGCGCGCTTCCGCCTCGCGGCGGGCGCGGCGGCGCTCGTACTCCTCGGCGGTGAGGACGTCCTCGATGCGCAGGTTGACGCCCGCGACCTCGAGGCCGGTCATGCCGCGCACGCTCTCGACCACGATGCGCTTGGTGTCCTCGAAGACCTGCGGCGCGTAGGCGCCGTACTCCATGAGGATGGAGATGTTCACCTTGACGGCGCTCTCGGGCGTGACCTCGACGGTGACGCCCTTGTTGGCCGCGTCGACGCCGAAGGTGCTCTGGAAACGGTTGAACCAGTTGCCCTTCATGCCCAGCACGCCGGGCACATCGCGCATGGCGATGGCGACGATCTTCTCGATGACGCCGTTGGAGAAGGTGAGCGAGTCATCGCTCTGGGGCTCCTCGGGCTCGGCCTTCGCGAGCTCGCTGCCCGCGATATCGCCCTCGAGCTGCTCGGCGGGGCCGTCCTCGGGGCCGGTCTCGACGACGGCGGCGACAGGCGTCTCGTCGACGGTCTCGTCGGCGACGGTCTCG